>CAYGNA010000113.1:0-9903 GCA_964351065.1 uncultured Pseudomonadales bacterium | reverse complement strand
GCCTGCCGACCTTCAGCGGCACAATACCGTTTCTATCCACCAGGCAAGGGACTTCAACACAAGCGCCGGCTGGCAGATTATCGATAAGGCCATTGTTACGTACATTGCCGTAAATGACTTCCCGTTCACCACTGACAATCGCGTTAACAATTTGCGACCCATACTCGATACTGCGCTTAAGCTTTACAGGCACCTCCCAGCTCGCCATCTTTTCCATGGTGTCGCGCCAGTCTGGCCGATTGTACAACTCCTTGATAAAACCCGGCGCACCGTTCCAGCTCCCACCCGGACAATACCGCTCGACGGTAGCCGGATTCTTGCGAAACCAGGGACTGTACTCTGAATTATGGCCGGATGCTTCTGTCACGGGAAACCCGAAGTGTTTGACGTATTCCATTCTTGAAGTGTCCTTGCGCCATAGCTCATCTGTTTGCGCAAGCTCGCGAATCTTAGGCAACAGGTCTTCACCTGCTTTTTCAAACCGCGTAATCCAGGCCTGGTGATTAATACCAGCACACTCAAAATTGATCTCGCGAATGTCATGACCAAGACGTTGTGCCCACTCCTGCGTTGTGCCCTGAACCGAATGGCAAAGTCCAACCATGCTAATTTCTGGTACTGCCTCGTACATACCCCAGCAGAGCATTGCCATCGGGTTTGTATAGTTCAACAGATGGGCTGTTGGACATATGTCTCGCATGTCCATCGCAATCCCCACCTGATGCGGCAAGGTGCGCAGGCAGCGCATGATGCCGCCCGGGGTTAATGTATCGCCAATAGCCTGGCAGACCCCATAACGCTTGGGAATGTCAATTTCGCGTTCTATCGCGTCGAAGCCACCGACAAGTATGCTACTGATGACAAAATCAGCACCCTGCAGCGCCTCTCGACGATCCTGATGGACAGAGTAACTCGCGCCTTCATAGCCACCTTCCTTGAAAATCCGTTCGACGATGCGACCAGCGTAGTCCAGTCGCTCGGCGTCAACATCCACCAAAGCAAAATGAGCATTCGCGAGTGCCGGGTAGGTCAAAAGGTCTGCGGTCAGACGACTGGAAAACACGAGGCTGCCAGCGCCAATAATGACAATTTTTTTCATGGAAATTAGCCACCGGAAATTTTGTACAGGAAATGAACCTCGCTGTCGTCATCAACCTGTTCAAGCAGTGGATCGTGAATAATCACCCCGTCTATTGCCACAGCCATCTTCAGGAGTTCTGCACGGTTCAGACGTGGATAGCGCGTCGTCACCTCGTCCAGCAAATCCCGGTAGTTCGATGCAACAACGTCGGTCTTCTCTTCTCCAGTGAGCCGTTGCAACTCACTGGAGAAGATGATGTGGGCCAAAAGTTTACTTTTCCATCATTGCCTTGAGCACACGTGGCGGCGACAGCGGCAACTCAGTTACCTTGATGCCGGCAGCGTTACCGACCGCGGTGCCTACAGCGGCCAGAGGTGGAATGATGCCAGACTCACCAACGCCCCTGACCCCAAAGGGATGGAATGCATTGGGGACTTCCACAATGATGGTCTCGATCATGGGCAGGTCCGATGCAAGCGGAATCCGGTAGTCCAAAAAGCCGGGATTCTCCAGGTGTCCATCCTTGCTGTAGATGTATTCCTCGTTCAGCGCCCAGCCTATGCCCTGTGCAGCGCCACCCTGATACTGGCCCTCAACATAACTTGGGTGAATTGCCTTACCCGCATCCTGACACGCTGTATAACGGGTGATCCAAACACGGCCGGTGTCCGGGTCAACCTCAGCATCAGCCAGGTGCACGGCAAAACTTGGTCCTGCCCCGCGTGCATTAATGTTGCCACGTCCCGTTATCTGGCCACCGGTACGCTCCGCACCCTCGCATATTTCAGCCGCAGTCAGCCTGCCTTCACCAGCGAGATTGACGGCGGCGCCGTCATTCCATTCGACCTGTTCAGCCGTCACGTTCCAGACTGCAGCAGCACGTTCTTTCAACTGACGGACCACATCCTGGGCTGCTTCGATAACAGCCATACCTGTGGCGAAGGTCGTTCGACTGCCACCCGTGGTACCGTTGTAAGCCAGCACTTCAGTGTCAGCCACAATCGGCGTAATTTTTGCGGCAGGAATCTGCAGTTCTTCCGCTGCCATCAACTGCATGGATGCGCGGGAGCCGCCAATATCAGGTGAGCCCTCGACCAGGGTCGCGGTACCATCAGGGTTCATATTGATTGTCACACTGGACTGACCGCCGATGTTGAACCAGAAACCTGCGGCAACGCCTCGCCCCTGATTTTCCTTCAGGCTGCTCTTGTAGTGGTCAGAATTCCTGACTGCTTCCAGGCATTCAACCAGACCAACCCGCCGCAGTTTGGGACCGTAAAGTGTCTGCGTGCCTTCTTTGGCCGCATTTTTGAGCCGGAGCTCTATGGGATCAATACCCAGTTTGTCGGCCAGTTCATTGATGACCATTTCAGCTGCAAACTCCGACTGAGGCGCACCCGGCGCGCGGTATGCTGCAACCTTCGGCTTGTTGACGACGACATCAAAACCCTCGACATAGGCGTTCTCAACATCATACGGCGTGAAAACCGTCATGCACCCCGGTCCCATGGGTGAGCCCTTGAAAGCACCAGCCTCGTAGATAAGTTTTGCCTGCATGGCGGTAATGGTGCCGTCATTCTTTGCACCGATCTTCACCCAGTTGCGGGTAGCGGAGCCAGGTCCTGAAGCACGAAAAACCTCATCCCGGTCCATCACCATTTTCACTGGCCGCCCCGTCTTGCGGGAGAGAATCAGCGACACAGGTTCAAGATAGACAGTCGTCTTGCCGCCAAAGCCACCGCCAATCTCGCTTGCGACAACCTTGAGCTTCGACAAATCCATCTTCAGGATCTTGGCGGTGCTTGCTCGTACATCAAAATGCCCCTGGGTAGAGCACCAGACCATCGACGTGCCCTTCTCGTCATAACGCACAGTGCACGCATGGGGTTCGATATATCCCTGGTGGACGGTCGGGGTATAGAACTCACGCTCGACGATGAGATCAGCGTCCTTGAATCCCTGCTCAATATCTCCTTTTGAAAGCTCCATTCGACGAGCCACGTTCGAAGGTTGGGTTGGTGCTTCTGCCAGTCCCTCGGTAAACAGGTCCTCATGTAGTAACGGCGCACCCGCTGCCATCGCGTCAACCATATCCATTACAGGCGTCAGCAGTTCGTACTCAATGTCAATCAATCCCAGCGCCTCATCGGCAATCGCTTCGGTTCGGGCAGCAATCGCACAGATGGCATGTCCTTCATAAAGGACTTTGTCATCGGCGAGGATATTACGCGCAAGGTCCAGCAAATCAGTGGAACCTTCTCCGGCTTCGAAAGCCTCGGAAGACACCGAGGGAAAGTCCTGGTAGGTCGCAATAGCCATGACACCGGGATGAGCTTCGGCGCGGCTGGTATCGAGTTTGGTGATTTTGGCATGCGCGTGGGGACTGCGCAGAATTTTACCCCAGATCATGCCCGGCAACGTGAGATCGGCACCATAATTTGCCCGTCCCGTGACCTTGTCGAAACCATCAGGGCGAATTGACCGTTGACCAACGTATTTGTAATCGCGTGCTTCGCTCATGATTTATGCAGCTCCTCTCATGGTTTCGGCCGCGTCCAGCACAGCCTTGATGATCTTGTCATAACCAGTACAACGGCAAAGGTTCCCGGCCAGGTAATAGCGGGCTTCCTCCTCCGATGGGTTTGGATTCTCCTCGAGCAACGCCTTGGCAGATACGATCAGTCCAGGCGTGCAAATTCCGCACTGCAGCGCCGCGTGTTCCAGGAATTTCTGCTGCAGCACATGCAGGTGATCCTTGTCCTGAACGCCCTCAATGGTGCCCACCGAACGCCCTTCCAATTCAACGCCCAAAACCAGACACGAACATACCAGGGCACCATCGACGGTCACCGAACAGGCGCCGCAGTCACCCGACCCGCAACCTTCTTTGGTTCCGGTCATGTTGAGATGGTTGCGCAGCACATCCAGCAGCGTCTCTTGAGGCTCGCACAGGTACTCGACCGCCTCGCCATTAATCATTGTTGTTACGTGTACTTTACTCATGATCTAGTGTGCTCCCCGTGCCCGATCAGCGGCAATCTGAGCCGCCCGTTTTGTCAGTACGCCCACCACGTGGCGCCTGTACTCGATTGTTCCCCGCCGGTCTGTGATGGGGTTGGAAGCAGCGCTTGCCGCTGCTGCTGCCGCTTCCAGGGCAGCACTGTCAACTTTGGTTCCGATGAGTGCGGCTGCCGCCTGGGGCACCAACAGTGCCCTGGGTGCCACAGCACCGATGCCAACTCGCGCGGCGGTGCAGATACCATCGGCATCAAGGGTCAGGCTGACGCCCGCACCCGCGACGGCAATATCCATTTCTGTTCTTGGAATAAATCTGAGATAAGCATCCGAGGTGCCAGGCGCAGGGCGTGGTATGACAAGTGCCGCCAGCAATTCACCCTTGCCGAGCACATTGGTGCCAACACCAGTACAAAATTCTTCAACCGGCACGCGCCGCTCACCGTCCGGCCCCTGAATAACGCAGATAGCTGCATTGGCAAGCAGCGCTGGCACTGTGTCACCGGCAGGTGATGAATTACAGAGGTTGCCGCCAACACTCGCCCTGCCCTGCACCTGGGTCGATCCGATCAGGTAAGCTGCCTCGATGAGTCCAGGGAACACGGCCTTGATATCTTGTCGTGCAGTCAGGGCCGCACAACTCATGGATGGCCCGAGGTGGAGCCCATCGTTGGTCAGTTCCGCTACCATCATGGAGGAAATGCGCTTCACATCAACCACCCGCAGGGGTTGGTCGTATTTGCCTTTACTCTGGATGATCAGGTCGGTTCCGCCCGCCAGCACCTTCACCGCAGTCGGCGAGTCTGCAAGAAACGAAATCGCCTCCTCAATCGATGTGGGTGACTTGTATTCCACTACTGCCATTTGAAACTCCTGCTATCTACATGTATCAACGTTTATCAACGCGAAAATGCCCGGGTCGGGCGTCAGTGCCTGTATATCATGCCACCAGCGTCAGCACCATAAAAGCGGTGAGCTACAGCTGAACCAGTGCGCCAGCCAATGCGCCAATCACCAATATCCAACAGGCCAGCATGGTGAGCAACATGCCAGCCCCGCGGCTGGCTGGATTCCTGATGTACCCAACAGCGTACATAATGCGACCGAGCAGGTACACCACCCCCAAACCAGCTGCCCAGTACTGGCCTATGTAGTAGCCAAAGGCCCAGAGTGCAGGGAGAAATACGATCAGTTGCTCTATGGTGTTGTAGTGCACCCGGTAATATCGTTCAAAATGTTCGTTGCCGGTAGTCGCGGGCGCGCTGACACCATATTTGCCCCGCGCCTTCCCTGTCAGTGATGCGAACACGACAACCTGAACCAGGGCAAGCATTGAGATGATTGTCAGTAGTTCCACGAAAGCTCCACAGCGTGCGCCAACCGGCGGGTGACCAAGTCTACCACCAACCCGGGGCGGTATTCATTGGCGTCGGCCCGGTCCTTCAGGTAGATTCGCCGGATGCTGAAAGTACACCTCATGCGGATTCTCTTGCAGGCGATTGGTCGCCTGCCACTTTCCTTTATCCAGCATCTCGGCAGCTTGCTCGGCGTTTGCCTGTACTTCCTGGGCATACGCATGACCCAGGTCACTCGAGACAACGTCAATCATGCTTTCCCGGAGCTTGAGTCTGCAGACAGGGAACGACTTGTTCGTACCAGCATGAAGGAAACCGGCAAAATGATGCTCGAGACAGCATTCGCCTGGATCGCGCCCGTCGACCGGTGCAACGCCGCCATCGTTGCTATCGAGGGCAAGGATTGGGTCGATGAGCAAATCGAGACAGGACATGGCCTGATTTTCGTGATGCCCCACCTTGGTAACTGGGAAATGATCAACCATTTCCTCGGCGGTGAATACGGACTGACCCATATGTATCAACCAAACAGGTCAGCGCAGATTGACGCACTCGTGCAAGCCTGCCGCAGCCGGACAGGTACTGTGTTTGTAACAGCATCCCGGCAAGGACTGCGGCAGCAGCTGCAGACGCTGGCAAGTGGAGGATCCATCGGCCTGATGCCGGATCAGGAACCTGACGTGCATACGGGTGAGTTTGCTCCTTTCTTTGGTGAACAGTGTCTTACCAATAACCTGCTGCCCAGGATCGCGAGCAATAGTGGTGCTACCTGCGTCATGGCCTACTGCGAGAGGCTTGGCAATGGGGGCGGTTTCAAAGTGGTTCTTGAACCTGTGCTGAGCACATCCGGGGCAATTACACTGCCCGCCCTGAACCAGGAGATTGAGCGGGTTGTGCGCCGCACCCCGGAGCAGTATCTCTGGAGCTACAAAAGATTTCGGACACGACCCGCAGGCGAAGCCGAGCGCTACACATCCCGTGATCCAGCACTCATTGTATTCAGCATGGAACTGTTAGTGTGGCTACACTTGGTGGTGGCTGCCCTTCTACCCCTGTCGCTGGCCCGCTCGGCAGGCGGCCTGCTGGGCAGGATCGCCGGTATCCTGCCGAATCGCTACGCCAGACAGTCACGAAAAAATCTGGAACTCTGCGGTTTCAACGATTGTACGGGACTGTCGCGACGCTCACTTGTCGAATCAGGCAAAACACTTTTCGAAACCGGCTTTGTGTGGCTGGCCAGTGACCGGTCGTTCAACGAGGAGTGCCTCTCCGTCGAGGGGCTAGAGCATTTGCCGCAGGAGCAGCCCCTGCCACTCATTGTCCTGACGCCACCGCTTGGCAACCGGGAAGTTGTGATGCGATTCCTCGGGTCACGATTTCGGGTCACTGAGTTCTATCACCCGAACAGTACCACCGCCCTCGACGACCTGATCCGGCACAGACGCACAGCTATGGGCATTGCCCTTGTACCACACACCAACGCGGGAATTCTGCATCTGAAAACCCGCCTGGCCAGTGCCGAAGTCATCACCCTGTGTCCGGACCAACAGCCAAGACTGCGTGCCGGCGAGTTTGTGCCGTTTTTTGGTCAACCCGCTCTGACGGCCACTGCGATCAGTGAACTTACCTGCGCCGGTGAGGTACGCGTCGTGTTTGCCGCCGCGATCCGGGAAGCCCAGGGGTTTCGGGTACATTTCAGCCCATGCAACACCGGCGACTGCAACCAACCGACTGATGTGCTTGGGTCCATCAACGCACAACTCGAAGAAATTATCCGGACGCACCCGGACCAGTATCGATGGTCAGACAAGCGGTTCAACATTCGTCCTCGTGGGATGAAACGGGTTTATCGTCGATAAATCCTCAAGGTGACCGGTCCAGGGTGAACAGCCCGGGGTGAACAGCCCACAGCTAATAAACCTGCACCAGTACCCCGGGTTTGATCGCCCGAGGTAGCTGGTAGAATAGTCATGTCATCACTGGAGCAGATATTTTGAACAATCAGGACTCACTCTACGCCGCTCACCTGGCATCAAGGCTTGATCTCATCGAGAAGGCGCTTGCGGCGACAGGAGGCGCGTCAATGCTTGTCGCATCGGGTAGTGCAATAACAGCTTTTCTCGACGACAAGACTTACCCTTTCGAAGTCAATCCACACTTCAAGGCATTGGTACCGCTTACCGATGTAACCGACAGCTACATACTGGTACAACCCGGCCAACAGCCGGTACTTTTCTTCCACCAGCCAGAAGACTACTGGCACCTGCCACCGGAGGATCCCAAGGGCGACTGGACCTCGTCCTGGGATATCCGGGCTATTAAATCGGTGAATGACGTTCATAACCAGGTGGGTGACACCCGTGATCTGGTGTTTATTGGCGAGGACACGACCCTGGCGATGAAGTGGGGCGTGCATTCTGCAAATCCCGACGCGTTGCTGGCTCAACTCCACTTTGGGCGGGCCTACAAGACGGAGTACGAGATCGGTTGTATGGTTGAAGCCAGTCGCCTGGCGGCCCGGGGCCACCGCGCCGCGCTGGGGGCATTTCAGGCGAACGAGTCAGAATTCGGGATTGCTGCGGCTTACCTGCAGGCTATCCAAATGCGTGAAAAAGACATGCCCTACTCCAACATTGTTGCACTGAACGAACACTGTGCAGTGCTTCACTACCAGTACTACGATCAACTGCCGCCAACCGAGTTCCGATCGCTTCTTATTGATGCCGGTGCGCAGTACAAGGGCTATGCAGCGGACGTAACCAGGACATATGCCCGCAGTGCCGGGGCGTTCGCTGATCTGGTAGGCAGGATGGATGAAGAACAACTGGGCATCATTGATGAAGTAACACCTGGTATGAACTACGCCGATCTACATCATCGCATGCACCAACGACTTGGCCATGTGCTGCGTGACTCAGGTATCGTCGACATGGCACCTGAAGAGATGGTGACATCCGGTGTTACCTTTGCCTTTCTGCCGCATGGTCTCGGGCACCTGCTTGGCCTGCAAACCCATGATGTTGCGGGCTTCCAGCAATCACCCGCCGGTGACGTCAAACCTGCGCCAGCAGAATATCCCGCACTACGCCTGACACGCACGATTGAGGATCGCCAGGTATTCACCATCGAACCCGGCCTGTATTTTATCCCACTGCTCCTGACAGATCTGCGTAACAAGCCGGAAGGCAAGTATGTCAATTGGGCACTGGTCGACTCGCTGCTGCCCTATGGCGGTATCAGGATCGAAGACAACATCCTGGTTGACGCAGGCAAAACCGTGAATTTGACCCGGGATGCGATGAGGTACATCGACAATGAGTGAATTGACTGTCGAGAGGCTCTTTAGCGAACCCGAACTCTCTGGCAGCCCCCCTGTTGATCTCAAGTTCTCACCCGATGGCCGGCTGGTGACATTCCTGCAATCTTCGATTGAAAATCTGGAACGTCAGGATCTCTGGGCCTGCCGACTCGAGGATGGCCAGATTACCTGTCTGGTCGAGTCTGACTCGCTGGGTAATAGCAATCGCGAACTCTCTGATGAAGAAAAGGCCGCTCGCGAACGTCGCAGAATCAGCCAGCGAGGCATCGTCGAGTATCTCTGGCATCCCGATGGCTCACGGCTCCTGTTCCCCCTCGACGGCGTACTTTTTATTTATGACATTGAGTCAGCCTCAACCCGGCAGCTAACCTCTACAGATACTTTTCAGACTGACGTGCGGTTTTCGCCGGACGGCCGGTATGTGAGCTTCATTCGCAAGCGAGATATCTATGTCATCGATATTGAGAGCCAGGCAGAAACACGACTGACTTTTGATGCCAGCGAAACTGTCTCGAACGGACTGCCAGAGTTTATCGCACAGGAGGAGATGCACCGTTTCGAAGGTTACTGGTGGTCACCTGACAGCGCTCGGATTGCCTTCCTGCAGGTTGATGAAAGCACTGTGGAACTCACCCACCGCTTTGAAATCGAGGCGGACAGTTTTGGTGTTTTTGCGCAGCGCTATCCATTCGCCGGGCGCGCCAATGCAGACGTTCGTCCAGGAATCGTGTCTCTCGATGGCAATATCGAGTGGATTGAACTCGCGCGCGAGCAAGACAGTTACCTGGCTAGGCTTGACTGGCTTGCGAACTCAATCTCAATAGCAATTCAGATACAAAGTCGCAACCAGCAGCGACTGGATCTAATCATCTGTAGTCCCGGTACAAAGCCGGCAATAATACTAACGGAAACCAGCAAGAGCTGGCTCAACCTGAACGATCATTTCAGGAGCCTGCCCGTATCCGGCAACCTGCTCTGGGGCTCAGAGCGATCCGGTTTCTGCCACTTGTATCTGCTGTCTCCAACTGGAGAAATTCTCGCCCAGGTTACAAGCGGCGACTGGGTGGTACGACGTGTCTGCGGTGTTGATGAGTCAATTGGACTTGTCTACTTTGAGGGTTACGCTGATACAC
>CAYGNA010000112.1:0-9908 GCA_964351065.1 uncultured Pseudomonadales bacterium | reverse complement strand
GTCTTTAGCTGCCATGACTGGCACACCGCGCTGATTCCGCTGTACCTGAAATCTATCTACGCCTGGGACAGCCTGTTCGCAAAGAGTCGTAGCGTGCTAACCATTCACAATATCGGTTATCAAGGTGTGTTCGGTGCAGAAATCGTGAGCGATCTCGATCTGGCAGATGCCGAGGGTCTGCTCCACCAGGAGGATCTGGCGGCAGGCCGGGTTAACTTCCTCAAAACCGGCCTGCTGCATGCAGATCTGCTCACCACGGTGAGCCCCACCTACGCCCGGGAAATTGAGGGTGAGGAATACGGCATGGGGCTACACAGCCTGCTGCACAGCCGGCGGAATGACCTCTACGGCATTTTAAACGGTGTTGATGACAAGGAGTGGAACCCTGCAATTGATCCGCTGATACCAGCTGTGTACACAAGTGATGACCTTACGGGCAAGCAAGCCTGCAAACTTGCCCTCATGCAGGAAGTCGGTTTGACTGGCAGCGCTGATCAGCCCCTTGTCGGTATTGTCAGTCGACTGGCTCACCAAAAAGGTATTGACCTGATGCTATCCGTGCTGCCGCGACTGATGCGTGAGCGCAACTTCTCTCTCACAGTATTGGGCGAGGGTGAGGCACATTTTGAAAGGTTCTTTAATGAACTGCAGCATGCCTACCCAGGGCGGGTGAATTTTTATCGCGGCTACAATAATAAACTTGCCCACCGGATAGAAGCCGGCAGCGACATGTTTCTCATGCCATCACGTTATGAACCCTGCGGGTTAAATCAGCTGTACAGCCTGAAGTACGGCACTATCCCGATTGTTCGCGAAACCGGTGGACTGGCAGATTCGGTTGAGCATGTTGACCCAGGCACCGGCACCGGTACCGGTATTGTCTTTCGCGACTACGACGAGGACGGGTTAACCTGGGCCATGCACACAGCGCTTGACCTGTTCACCAACAAGCCACTCTGGCGCAGCATTCAAGCCAATGGCATGGCCAAGGACTTTTCCTGGGAACACCAGGGTGCCCAGTACGTCAAACTTTTTAACGCATTGATTCCCACGCCATGAACATCGTCTTCAAATCGGGTGAAGCCGTACTGGCACGTCCTTTATCCCCCGAATGAAATTGTTAGGTAATCTTTCCACACCACCGACAACCTCAATAGTATGAAACCGCTTCATGATCTCTTCCCATAGAACGCGAAGCTGCATTTCCGCCAGTCGATTACCCATACAGCGATGCACACCAAACCCAAACGCAACATGCGCTCGCGCATTGGGGCGGTCAATGATGAGCTTTTCTGGATCCTCAAACACGGATTCATCACGATTGCCCGACAGGTACCACATGACAACCTTGTCGCCAGCCTTGATCTTCTGGCCACCTAATTCATAGTCTTCAAGTGCGGTCCTTCGCATATGAATAACCGGCGTCTGCCACCGCACCATTTCGGAAACCATATTGGGAATGAGACCCGGATTCTCGCGCAGTTTCTGGTACTGGTCAGGGTACTTGTTGAGTGCTACCACACCGCCGCTGATGCTGTTGCGGGTGGTATCGTTGCCACCAACAATCAGCAGCAGGATGTTGCCGAGAAACAGCTCAGGGTCCTCGTTCATGCGCGCCGTTTCTTCATTGTGGATCAGCATGGAGATCAAATCGAAACTGGGTGGCTCCTGCGCGCGCTCAGCCCACAGCTGATAGAAAGCCCCGGCAGCCCCCATCAGTTCCTGGTAGCGCTGCCCCATGTCGATACTGGTATCACCCGTTACTTCCGGTACGTTGGTTGCCAGATCAGACCAGTACACCAGCTTTTTTCGATCCTCATAGGGGAAACCAAACAGTGTGGCGAGCATGCGCGCCGTCAGTTCTATAGAGACTTCCTGGACCCAGTTGAAGGTCTTGCCGACCGGGAGATTTTCCAGGATATCAATTGCCCGCTCCCGTATCAGTGGTTCAAGCTCTGCCAGGTTTTTTGGCGCGACCGCAGGGGCAACCGCCTGGCGCTGTTTCATATGTTTCGGTTCATCCAGCGTAATGAAGCTCTGCCCCTGAATTTGTCCTTCCTCGGCCACATAGGGGTCAACAATGGCAATGCCACCCTTCTCGGATGAAAAGACCTGGTTATTGGTGTCGACTTCCTTAATGAACGGGTGGCTTGTTACCGACCAGAAGGGACCGTTGACGCTGTCTGCAAGGTAGTGCACCGGCGCCTCTTTGCGCAGGCGGGCAAACCAGGGTTGCCAGGTATCACTCTGGAACAGACCGGGCTGACTAACGTCAATCTTGTCCAGCGGAACCTTTGCAATATCAATGTCCGAAATCGAGCTCATGGGTGTCTCTTTGAAAAAGGGTACACGCCTAACCTAGCGACTTCCCCGGGAGGAAGCAATGATCGTGTTACGCACCCGGTCAAACCACTGCTCGGTTTCGTCCACCAAAGTTGGTGGGCGCGATAATTTGCTCGCTTGCTTTATTGAATCTGTGCCATGCCTATCGCAACAGCGTGACGATTGTTACTGCTGATCAGACTGCGGCCGCGAGAAGGACCCAATAGCTGGCTTTCCCTCGCATCGCTTGGCATATTTGTTTTGTCAACGACCCCGGAGATTTACCATGGCCAACCTCACCCACCTCGAAAAACGTCGCATCCAGATGGAGTACGTCGTGCCGCTTATCAAGGACCTGCAGGCCATTCTGGGTGAAGACGTTGTGCTCGCAGCACTGGCCGAACGCAACCGGCGAGCGGAAGGCAGTGCCGCGGTGCTGGGCAAAGAAGTCAGTCCGGACTTCGGGCGAATGGCAAAGGCAACAGAAGGTTTTGCGGCAGGTGATGCAATGGATTACGAAGTCATCACCAGCAGTGAGTCGGCATTCGACATGAATGTCCATCGCTGTGGCTACGCTGAAATGATGGAAGACCTTGGCGGCCGCGAGTTTGGCCACCTGCTCATTTGCAACGGTGATTTCGCCGCGGCCAACCGAATTGGTATGGCGCTGGAACGAAGCCAGACCCGCATGCAGGGAGACAGTTACTGTAACTTCCGCTACCGGCCAATCAAGGGTAGTTGACGCTAGATCGCGAATCATGGGTATGTTTGTCTACGGATTCAGTCCTGCTATCATCAAAGCCCCTGATATTAATACGACCATCTGCGACTCGCGAGTGGTGGCAAAGTAAAAATGGCAGATATTATTTCACCCGAAAGCCCGTTTAAAAAAGAAGTCATAGAATACCTGGATAGGTCTGGTATCAAAGACCAGTCTGCGGAGATCCTCGGACCTTTTACCGATATCGCGCACC
The DNA here is from genome assembly GCA_964351065.1 of uncultured Pseudomonadales bacterium. Taxonomy (GTDB): domain Bacteria; phylum Pseudomonadota; class Gammaproteobacteria; order Pseudomonadales; family Azotimanducaceae; genus JANQJA01. The sequence continues at coordinate 6,612 of CAYGNA010000112.1, read as the reverse complement.
AGATTGCAGAAGCACTGTGGAACGCTTTCCTGCCAGGTTCTCCCGGGGCCTCACTATCCTGGGAACTGCTTTCGCTCACGCTTGTTATCGCCATCCTCTTTTTTGTGTTTCGCAAAGGCACAGGTGCTAAAGATGCTGAGGGTCGGGTGCGCCCTACACGCAGTCTGCTGCAGTACATTCTTCCCAAAGATATCTATACACACCCTTCTGCTCGCGTTGATATCTGGCTGTATGTTATTGATCGCGCCATGATGCCGGTTTGGGTGCTGTTATTCCTGGGCGCCGTTGCGCCATTTGTGGAAACCACCACCATCGGCACATTGCAGGGGGCGTTTGGCGCGAGTCCAGCCGTTGAACCGACGACCATTTGGCGGATCCTCTACGGCCTGGTAACCATCCTCATTGCCGACATGATCTTCTACTGGACGCACTACGTGATGCACAAGACGAAGATCGGCTGGGCGATTCACAAGGTGCACCACTCAGCGCAGGTGCTGACGCCACTCACCCGACCTCGTGAACACTTTATTGCAGGCCCAATATGGGCGCTCGGACCAGCGGTTGGCCTGTCTCTGTCTGGTGGAATATTCGCCTGGGTCTTCGATGGCAACATCACACAAATCACGCTGTGGAATGTGGGCATATTCTCGTTACTCTATGCCTTTAACGGGAACTTTAGGCACTACCACATCTCCTTCCGCTATCCGCGCTGGCTCGAGTACTGGCTGCAAAGCCCTGGTTTGCATCACACCCATCACAGCTATCTGGAGAAACACTGGGACACCAACTTTGGCCTGGTTACCAGTGTCTGGGACCGAATGATGGGCACGCTCTATATTCCAGAGAAGGACGAAGCAACTCCGTGGGGCCTAACCCCGGAGGAACAGGCCAGCTATACCACTCTGTCAGATAACCTGCTTACGCCATTCAGGGAGATTTATTCCATCCTTGGCGCAAGTTTGCGTTCACAGGACAAGGAGAACCCTACAGAAGCGAAGCAGGCAGCACCTGAGGCAAATCCCTAGTCATCAGACAAATCAGGTCGGCGATTGGATCGGGGATCTTCCCAGTCGAGCTTCGCCGGGTCGTACCAGCCTATCGCGTCCAGCACTTCACGAGTGGTCTGAGCAGAAAGCGTATCCCAGAGTTGCCTGAATTCCAGCAACCCACGGTTCCTGACATTGGATGAGCGGCTTTCCAGTCGTGCGATGATAGACGGGAGTTTGATTGCCTTACCCAGGGTACCCGGTACAACCCTTTCTTCCCCGAGGATGACTTTAACGCGAGTACGTCGTTCCAGGATCACCTCAAGGGCGACCGCCGCCTTCTGTGCTTTAGCAATATCAAAATCCTGACCAGTGAGCATCTTGTGCGAACCATGTTCTACTCATTACGTCGGTCGACCAGATTAACATGTTCAATATCGATCGGGGTATTTGGGGCTCGGCGCGCCGGGCAGTGAGTTGACGAGACTAGCCGAACGAAGTCTCAGTCACGATCAGTCGGCGCGGCGAGCGCCGGACATCAGCAAATCGCTGGGTGTCTTCCCGAATCGCCTGTTGCCCCTCGGGACTGTCAAAAAACCTTTCCCGCAGATCTTCAATAGAATCAAACCCACACAGCGCAAATCCATCATAAGCGGGGCCACTGAAACTATGCAGTACGCTGAGTTGGCGATAGTGTGACATGGCGAGGTGAACCGACAGGGCAAGTGGCGCGTGCACATCACGCCAGTACTGGTCTGCCTGCTCGTGTCCGAGGTCCGCTCGCGCCACCATGGGGAAAAGACCAATCACACCTGGTAAGCGTTCTATGTTGTTTTGAATGTCGACCCGCGGTTTGATAACCCGCTCATGCACAAGACAGACACCAACGTCAGCTGCATCAACCAAACCCGGCAGGTTGTCTGTGACCGCCAGCACCAGGGCAGCAAAAGGCAGGTGTGAGGTGTCATCGCGTTCGTCCGAGAACAGTGTTCCGCCGACACGCTCCGCCAGTGACCTTGCCTTGTCCCGATCCTCAAACGTGGCGGCGAGCATCAACCGATTCATTGACCTGAGAACCTCCTTCCCGGTTCGGACAGTTTACCCATTTCTCTGTTGGCAATTCGCAAAACGTGAAGCTGTAATCCAGCACCAACAGGACAGCAGCGCAAACCCAGGTTGCAGTCTCTAACATGTACCGTGATCAAGTCCAATCTGTAGAAGAATACCGGTAGGTGACGGGCTGAACCATTTACACTTTTCTTTTTTTGGGTGCCAAGTTCATTCTGGATTCCGACGCTAGGTTGCAGCACCCATCATCTTCATGATGTCTTTTTGGATCAATGCTGCATCAAAGTACTCACGCCAGTAGACCAGTTTCCCATCTTCAACTTCAAACACACTGTTTACCGGCAGTTCAAACCAACCATGATCCGCCAGGTGCCGGTCGAGACGTTCCAAGAAAACAGTGTTCCCATTGGCGGCTTCGCGGAGGATCTGAAAATCATTCTCTTTCAATGGCGTAAAAAAGGGTACCAGGGTATTCAGAATACCCTCATGACCTTTAACAGCATCCGACGCACCGTTGGTGTAAGTGATGTCTTCGCTCACAAACTGCATGGCTGCGTCATAGTTCATTTTTTCCATGGCAACTAAAAAAGCGTGGACCGTTTCTGCAGGACTCATGAGAATCTCCGGGGTTTTGAATCAGGAAGTCAATCCTGCCACTCGGGCGGACCAGGTTCTATTACCTGCCGCGTAATGAGAACGCGGAAAGAGCGGCTTTGGCTGGGAGAGAAAAGCATTCAGACGCGCTCCTGCGTTGAATCAATTTGCTTTTTGTTGCATCGTTTTCCAACACTATCCACCGTTTCGACAGGCACTGCGATTTTCTGGCGACCAACATGATCTTGTATTCTTTTCCCAACACCTGCGCACTCGCCAGTCACCTTGCCCTGGAATATGCTGGCGTAGAGTACGAAGTAAGGCACATCAAGGTTCGCAGCGACGGCAAAAAGCCCGAGGACTTGCTGGCAGTGAATCCGCTTGGCAGAGTGCCTGCACTGGTGACGGATAACGGTGTACTGACAGAAACCCCTGCCATTCTCGCCTACATTGCCCAAACTCATCCTGAAGCAGAGTTGGCACCTGTCGATGACCCCTGGCTGTTTGCCCGTTTACAAGCTTTCAACAGCTATTTGGCAAGCACGGTGCATGTGGCTCACGCGCATAAATACCGGGGCTATCGCTGGGCAGATAATCCGCCTTCGTTTGAGGATATGAAGCAAAAAGTACCGCACACCATGACGGCCTGTTTTGAGTTGATAGAACATGAATTGCTGACAGGCCCCTGGGTGCTGGGTGACATGTTTTCTGTCAGTGACCTGTATTTGTTTACGCTTGCCATGTGGCTTGAGGGAGATGGCGCTGATACCAGCCTGCTACCACGCGTGCTTGCGCACAGACAACAGGTAGCAGATTTACCGATCACCCGGCGCGTACTGGACCAGGTAGGCGCCATGGCTTAGTGTCCCGATCAGGCGCGAAATTGCTGGTTACGACCGGCAGCATCACGACGTCCCGCCAGATGAACCTGGAGCATTGCGGTGGGTAACGAGAAGAAGATGATACCTGTCAGGAATCCCATCAGCATCGAGTTTGAAATCAGGTCAATCATGTCTACATCCCTTTTTATTGCTGTCTGGATGTAGATAATCAAGTATCGTGCCAACAACCAGAGTGTGACACGGAACTCCCGGATTACGTGCGCTGCGTCACACCACTTCCGAGAGGTGGCACTATGGCGCTAACTGCATAAATCGTCTGAATGTGACTCCCGTGGTCATATTGCGACGCACAGACAAGGGGTCCGGTGACGACACCAGGCGACAGATGAAAAGCATTGGGAGCCTGCATCACCCGCATCAGCGGTTAGCATCTCGCCAGGCTTTCAGCACTCGTTGTTCTTCCTCAGCATGAAGACCTGCGGGCCATTCACGCTCAGGTTCCCTGTTATACCAGGCGAGTGTTGCGGCGATTGTGTCTTCCAAAGGCGAGAGCGTCATACCCGTGGCAACTGCCCGGGCGGAACTGATACGGCTCATGCCTATCGAACTCTCCGGCAACCAAAGCGGCAGGCCCATCCAGGGTTTCACGCCCTGGGCTTCGAGGAAATTTGAAGGTACATAGACGGGCTGGGCACCAACGCCTGTCACCTTGCGAGCGGCGTCAAAAACGTCGCCAAGTGTGAAAGCCCCATTATCGCTTGTGACGTTGTAGATGCCTCGTTGCCCCAGTTCCAACATCTGTAATATCCAGCGCGCCTGGTCCGCTGCATCAATCAATTGGACTGGATAATCTGGACCATCCGGTGCCAGAACGTCTCCGCCTTTCGCAATTCTTACTGGCCAGTAGGTGAACCGATTAGTGGGGTCATAGGGCCCAACTATCAGGCCAGAGCGTACATGCAAAACACGACCCGGCATTGCCGCTTCAATCGCTTGTTCGCAGAGAACTTTCAGCGGACCGTAGTATTGGGCATCATATTCAGTAGCATCAACACCAACCGGCAGGGTAGCAAGCGGGGCCGACTCATCCAGGTTCTCCGCAAATCTCTCATAGACTGACAAGGTTGAGATGAACACATATTGGTCGACCAACTCTCTTAGCGCTGTGCCTGCAGCCTCAAGCTGACGAGGTACATACCCGCTCGGGTCGATACAGGCATCAAAGTGTCGCCCCGCCAATTGACCAAGGTCGGTTGCACGATCTCCCACAACTTTCTCTACGTCACCCTCAAACAGGTGAGCATTGGTTTGACCCCGATTAAAGAGCGTAACCTTATGACCAGCATGTAGAGACTGTTCAACTATGTGGCGACCAAGAAACACTGTGCCGCCCAGCACCAAAATCTTCATACACTTCCCCAAAGTTACTGGTTAGCGTCCCTCAATCTGCAAGCAGCGCAGAACATGTGGAGGTAGACTCAGGAAATCCAGAAAAATGAAATTTGGTCCAGGCAATGCAGCGCCAACCCCAGACTGCCACTATCGTTTCAGCCACGATAAGACGCTTGTCAGCCACGATAAGACGCACCGATGGAACACGCCGTCCGCCAGCGACAGGGTCAGCGCTGGACTGGCGTCCCCAGTCTTCTCCTCAGCAATGCGACCAGTCCCAGCGCGACGAACAGGCCTGTCGCTGGTTCCGGGACCCCGACCACGCTCGATGCAACCGTGAGAATACGGACCGAGTCGATGGCCGAGCCGACCCTGAACGTGAAGTCAATTGTGCGGCGGTCGGCCGACAGGGTGATCGAGTCGTTTGCCGAGTCCCAGAGACCGTGCAGGTTGTTTGAGATCCAGTAGGTCGTGCCTGCGGCGCCGAGTTGCCCGTGCGAATTCTCAAGGTTGTAGACGTCACCAATGATAGCGAGCACGTCTGTGTCGAACACCAGACTGCCAGTTGTGACACCTGTTCCACTTACGTCGTAGTGCAGATAGTACGAGTCAATCAACTGACCAGCCGTGAAGTTTATCCCGGTGCCGACGGGATTGGCGGTATAGGTGCCAGGTACCGTGACGTCCACCAGCAAGTCTGCCGTCGTCGTAAAAGCCGATTGTTCGGTAAACACAGACGCCGGCCCACCGTTGAGGCTCAACAGACTGCCAAACAGCACACTGGCAGGCGGGGTAATCTCGTTCGTTTACGTTAGTGGTGGAAATGATGCTCGCATGGGCAGAGGCGAATGCGAACAGTGCGATGATCATGGTTAGGATTCTATGCATGGCCGGCGACTCAATGTGGTGAGAAAGCTAACAATAGTCCACTTTTCCTTCGTCTGCCAAGTACCCAACAGCCTGATCTCGCGGTTTGAGTACCTTTCTCACCCCCCATTCTCCAGACTGATGTGTCGCAAGGCTTATCGTAAACAGAGATTACCGAAGCGCCTGGACCTCGCGCTCACCCCTCTTCGGCAGTGTCCAGGGAAATCAGGGTACCGCTTGATCTCGCATCTGGATTACGCCGGATGACAATCTCCACCCGGCGATTCTGGGCGCGATTGGTCCAGCTATCATTGTCGACTCGTGGCCGTGCATCCGCATAACCCACGATCATGAAGCGATCGGACGCTAATTCAGGGTCTTTCAGAAGTTCATGTGCAAGCGACAGTGCGCGCTGGCTCGACAGTTCCCAGTTGGAGCGGAACCTCTCGTTGTTGATGGGAACGTTGTCCGTATGGCCTTCAACGGCAATTTCTCCCTCTATGTCTTTCAGCGCATTCTGGATAAAGGGAACTATTGGCTTGAACTCATCAGTCAAGGTGGGTGAAGGTGAGGGGTAAGACCCGCGCGGGGGCATGCGTCTGCCTGGGCGGTGTTGTTTGCCGCGTCCTGTTCGGTTGTCAGGTTTTGAGGTTCCTCCAGCTTCGTTTCTGCCGTTTGGCGCATCAGGCGCTCGGTGCGAATAAGCTCCAGTACCATGGGGTCAAGGGCGCCATAGGCAGAATGCGTGAAATGCAGTCCCAGCTTAAGCAGATTGAACATTATGTCCTCCCGGACGGGTCATGAGAATGTTGCGTAGTTTACGTATTGCAGTGCAACATGGACCTTTAATTCATGAAATTGAT
>CAYGNA010000111.1:6834-9939 GCA_964351065.1 uncultured Pseudomonadales bacterium | reverse complement strand
GTGATATCGGGCGTCGGCAGAACCGCCTCACCACGCTCTGGCCACTCCACAATGCAAAGGTTACTGCCACCAAAATAATCGTCGAAGCCGATGTACTCCAACTCGTTGGGATCATTCACCCGGTAAAGATCAAAATGGTAGACACAAAGCTCGCCAAAGGCGTAGGGCTCTACCAGGGTAAACGTCGGGCTTTTTACCGCACCGGTGTGACCAAGACCTCTCATAACTCCGCGCGAGAAGGTTGTCTTGCCAGCGCCCAACTCGCCTGACAAAAACACTACCGCGCCGTCATGCAGGTTAACCGCGAGGCGTTTCGCCAGGGCCAATGTGTCTTCCTCACCAGCCAAATCAAAGCAGAGTGAAGCGCTCACCGGGGAGGGCCTTGCAGGAGTTCGCGCACCCGGGGCAAAAGATCGGTTGCAAGCAAACCGCGTTCACCATGCTGCTCAGCCTCTCTGTCGCCCGCCATAGCGTGTACCAGAACACCCAGCCGGGTCGCAGTGCTGCCATCGAGGCCCTGCGCAAGCAGCGCGGCAATAATACCGCCTAATACATCACCCATACCGGCTGATGACATACCCGGATTGCCATCTGCGCACACGTAAAACGAGGGCCCATCACAGATGATTGTTCCGGCTCCCTTCAGCAGCAGGGTACCGCCATACCTCTGCTGCAGTTTTGCAACAGATGCAAATCGATCCGCCTGAATGTGACTGTCCGGGAGCAGGTTACTTGCCTCGCCCGGGTGCGGCGTTAATACCCAGTTGTGCCGTTGAGTCGGCTGCAGCGCCAGCAGGTTAAGACCATCAGCGTCCACCACCAGCGGTAGTTCAGATTGCGCGGTGGCTGCAAGCGTCCTTTGAAACATGCGGTCTGACCAGTCCGAGCGCCCCAGGCCAGGGCCGAGCAAAACAACGTTCGCACGTGCCAGCAAAGCGTCCAGCGCATCTTCTGATTCGACGCCTCGCACCATCAGTTCGGGCCGCCGCGACAAGATGGCGCTGACATTCAGTGAGTGCGTGGCCACACTCACCAGTCCCGCACCGCTACGCAGGGCAGCCTCCGCGCTCATAGCCACAGCGCCGCCCATACCTTCATCACCACCAATCACAAGCACATGCCCAAAGCGGTTCTTGTGAGAGTTCTTTGGCCGTGCCGGAAGACCGGCAACCAGCGGGCCATATCTGAGCAGCCGCGCCGCGGAAGGCACTTGCTCGAGCACGGCCCCGGGCACGCCAAGATCATCAAATATCAGCTGGCCCCTGCAATCTGGCCCATCAAGCGTGAAGAGGCCGCGTTTAAGGCCAATGAAGGTAACGGTAACGTCTGCAATGATCGAGGTGCCAAGGCGTGAGCCAGTGTCTGCACACAATCCCGAGGGGATATCCACAGCCAGCACCGGCCTTCCTGACGTATTCACAGCATCAATCACATCAGCATAGTTTTTTCGGACGTCACCACTCAGGCCAGTACCAAGCAGAGCGTCCACAATGACATCCGCTGCCCCGGGATCACACTGCTCAAAGGCAGTGAATCTTGCATCTGATTGTTTGCAATAGTCATACGCCGCAGTTGCATCCGGGCCAAGCCCCGCGATGGAACCAACTATCACAACATCGACCTGGCAGCCTTTATCGGCCAGCATACCCGCGATGATGTAGCCGTCACCGGCATTATTGCCACTGCCACAACACACCAGAATACGTTTCGCGGCAGGCCAGGTTTCAAGGAGTGCCCTGACCGAGGCCTGTGCAGCGCGACGCATGAGGATCAGGCCTGCAATGCCCTGCTCCTCAATCGCTATTCGATCAAGTTCGCGAACACCGGCGGCCGTATACAGCCGGTTTGGCAGGCTCAAATCAACCACCTCTTATATCGCTCCAAACGACATTCGCGTTAACCTACGCCATAGAAGTGCAAATTATACAAAATTTTCTCTCGAAATCCCTATGAAATCAGAGTTTTACACTGAACTTCGCGAAAAAATCGAGATTTGGGCGACAGATCTGGGCTTCCAGCAGCTGGGGGTTACTGATACCAATCTGGCAGAAGATGAAAAAAAACTCGCTGCCTGGCTGGCAGAAGGACGCCACGGCGAGATGAACTACATGGCAACGCATGGCACCCGCCGCAGTCGTCCTGCCGAGTTGATCCCCGGGACAGTCCGAATAATCTCGACCAGAATGAACTATCTGCCCGAGGGAACATTTCCGGAGGAAGTGCTCACTTCGCCCGAGAAGGCTTTTATCAGCAGGTATGCGCTAGGCAGGGACTACCACAAGGTCATTCGAAATAGGCTCAAGCGCCTGTGGCAGCAAATAGATGCCTATCTTCTGGAGCATGGCGAGACAGGCTTCAATGGGCGGGTCTTCACCGACAGCGCGCCTGTACTCGAAAAAGGTCTCGCTCAAAAGGCGGGCCTCGGCTGGATCGGCAAGAACACACTACTGCTCAATCGTGATGCCGGTTCATGGTTCTTCCTTGGAGAGATTTACACTGACCTGCCCTTGCCTATCGATGACAAACGCCAGCCTAATCTCTGTGGCTCCTGCAGTGCGTGCATTGACGTCTGCCCAACCCGCGCCATTGTGGCACCCTACGAACTGGACGCTCGTCGTTGCATCTCTTACCTGACGATTGAGCAGAAGGGCACCATCCCGGAAGTCTTTCGCCGGGCCATCGGCAACCGGATATTTGGCTGCGATGACTGTCAGATGGTTTGCCCATGGAACAAGTTTGCCCGGGTCACCGCTGTGAAAGATTTCGAACCCCGGGATGGCCTCTCAAGCGCAACACTACTTGCTTTGTTCAACTGGACGGAAGAGGAATTCCTGGAAAAAACCCTGGGCTCAGCCATTCGTCGTGCAGGCTACGAGGGTTGGCAACGCAACATTGCAATTGCGCTCGGCAACGGCCCACCCGACGGAGCAGTCTTGCGTGCACTCACCGAGCGGCGCTCCCGGGTTAGTGCAATGGTTGCCGAACACATTGACTGGGCAATCAGGGAACTGGTGCGCAAGGACGATTGAATCAGGGACCAGAAAGAAATGCCCGGGAAATGAGGACCCAGGAAATGAGGGATCAGGGAATATTGAAAAAATGATC
>CAYGNA010000111.1:0-6734 GCA_964351065.1 uncultured Pseudomonadales bacterium | reverse complement strand
CCCGGGAAATGAGGACCCAGGAAATGAGGGATCAGGGAATATTGAAAAAATGATCCCGGTAGTAGCCTAACTCCGCAATACTCTCGCGGATGTCATCAAGCGCCCGGTGCGAACCACGCTTGCTAATGGCTTTAAAGACATCAGGACGCCAGCGCATGCAAAGCTCCTTAACCGTGCTCACATCGAGGTTACGATAGTGCAGGTACTGCTCAAGCTCAGGCATGTATTTGACGAGGAAACGACGGTCCTGGGCAATGCTGTTCCCGCACAGCGGCGACCTTCCTGCCTCCACGTGGCTGCTGATAAAAGTGAGAGTCAGCTGCTGTGCCTCGGCTTCTGAAATACCTTCCCGCTGAATCAGATCGATCAGACCGGATGCAGAATGATGTTCGGTGTTCCACTCGTCCATTCCATCAATCAGCGCCTGATCCTGGTGCACATAGACAACCGGGCCCTCGGCAATAATGTTAAGGGAGGAGTCGGTAATAATGGTTGCGATCTCGAGTATACGATCGGACTCTGGATCAAGCCCGCTCATTTCGAGGTCCATCCAGACCAGGTTTTCAGAATAGTCCACGCACTTATTCCGGCGCTGCAAAAGACCATGTTAACTGAAATCGCGGGTTAAGAACCATGCCTCGACTTTGTGTGGTTGCAGCTTGCGGGTAAACTGGGCACCTGATCCCACTATCAGGAAAGCCCCAAGCACACATGTTGCCACTCATTATAGAGCCCGCTGACCTTAAACCCCTGCTGGATGACCCCACCGGGTCATCCAACCTGCTGATCGTTGATCTGTGTCGGGAAGAAAATTACATCCGCGCTCATTTACCCGGCGCTGTGCATGTGTCACCCGCCGAACTGATCAGTGGCCAACCGCCCGCCGTTGGCAAACTCCCTGACAAGGCACGTCTCAACGCGCTCTTCTCCAGAATAGGCTACTCGCCGGACCGGCCAATTGTGGCCTACGACGATGAAGGCGGCGGCTGGGCGGGGCGCTTTATTTGGACCCTCGACGTGATTGGTCACCAGCAATCGTCTTACCTGAATGGTGGCCTGGCCAACTGGATTGCGCAGGATGGACCCGTGACAGCTGAGCCTGGCCATCCCACCCCTACCAGCGTCAGTGTAGACACAGATTCGAACCATATTGCCACCCGGCAGGATGTTATCGACAGCATTTCTGACGCTAACACGATTGTTTGGGACGCTCGTTCCGCTGAGGAATATGCGGGTACCAGGGTGGTCGCGCAACGGGGCGGTCACGTGCCGGGCGCAGTCAATCTCGACTGGCTGCTGGTCATGGATCACGAGGACCATCTGCGAATCCGGTCGGACATGGCAGAAACCCTTGCGACCCTGGGCATTACACCGGATAAATCCGTGATTACGCATTGCCAGACGCACCACCGTTCGGGTCTGACCTACCTCGTCGGCAAATCCCTGGGCTACAACATCAAGGCTTACGACGGATCCTGGGCTGAATGGGGCAACGACCCCAGTACACCGATAGAAACGTGAAGGGAAACCCAAGTGGATGCACTGTTTGTTTTGCTACAGCGGTTGGTTCCGCAGCACCTCCTGTCGCGCATTATCGGGGCGCTCGCCAATAGCCGGGCAGGTTGGATCAAGTCGCCATTTATCCGGCTGTTCATCCGTGCTTATGGGGTCAATATGGCTGAGGCCTTGCGGCCGGAATCAGACTACAGCTGCTTTAACGACTTTTTCACGCGTGCGTTGAAAGAGGGCGCGCGTCCGATCGAAGGTGCCATCAGTTCACCCGCCGATGGCGCCATATCACAACTGGGCAAGATTGATGGCAACCAGCTATTGCAGGCAAAGGGGGTGACTTACTCCCTGGAAAAGCTGCTGGGAGAAGGCGCGACGGCCTTTCACAACGGCAGCTTTGCAACCATCTATCTCTCGCCCAAAGACTATCATCGTGTACACATGCCAATAGCGGGCTCCCTGCTACGCGCGCGTTACATTCCCGGCAAACTCTTCTCTGTCAACGCAACAACAACTAATCGGGTTGCAGATCTGTTTGCGGTGAATGAAAGGCTGGTACTCTGGTTTGAGACCAGCCTGGGATCGTTTGTTGTGGTCATGGTGGGTGCAATGATTGTTGCCGGTATCAGGACGGTCTGGCGGAACACCCCCTACGCGCCAGGTGTTATCTTCGATGAGGTGTTTGATACGCCACTGGATTTTGTACAGGGTCAGGAGCTGGGTCAGTTTGAGCTGGGCTCAACCGCCATCATTGTGTCGGCAGCCCAATTGGACTTTAGCGGCAGCGCGGGCGACGCAATAAAAATGGGTGAATCAATGGTAAGTGGTAATGGGCGCAATTGATGGCGTCAGCTTCAGAGCCGTTCCAGTCCAAAGGCAAGAACCTCGTCAATCGATTTCCTGCCTGCAACCAGCATATGTAGCCGGTCAATTCCCAGTGCTACACCGCTACAGGGGGGCAGGTGGGGCATCGCTGCCAGGAACTTCTCGTCCAGGTCCATGGCTGGCAGATGGCGCGCTACCCTCATCCTGTTGTTGTCTTCAAACCGTGCACGCAACGCCTGCGCGTCGCTGAGTTCAAGGTAGCCATTGGCAAGCTCAATGCCCCACCAGTAGAGCTCAAAACGTTTTGCCAGCGGTGTACCAGCGTCACTTTCAATGATTTGGGCAAGCGCAGCCTGGCAGGCCGGATAGTCGATCACAAACGTTGGTGAATTGAGCGTCGGTTCTACACCCAGACTAAACAACAGATCCAGCAGGTCTGCACGCGTGCCGAGGTCAGCATGGTCTGCGATGTGTGACATGTGGGACGGGTACGCGTCCGCAGCCAATTGACCCAATTCTGCCCGCGTGGCGTGATGGGGATCCATCCCATAACGAGCCTGGAATAGCTCCGCGTAGCTAACCCGGTCGAAGGGAGGCGCGGCGTCAGGCATCTGCTCACTTATACCCGCCGCCATGATGACTTCACAAAGCAGATCCTCAACTTCTGCGACCAGGTCCTTTAGATCAAATCCCGGTCGATACCATTCAAGCATGGTGAATTCAGGGTTATGGCGCGAACCCGCCTCACTGCCACGAAAAGCCGGACCCAGTGAGTAGATCGGGCCACTACCCGCTGCAAGCAGGCGTTTCATGGCATATTCAGGCGAGGTCTGCAGGAAAAGCTTCCTGCCGTTGATTGTCAGCGAAAGACTTTCCAGGTGAACATCAGTAACGCCGGCACCACCCAGTACGGGCGGCGTGACTTCCATCACTTCCCGTCGCGCAAAAAAGGCGCGAATCGCACCCAACAGCGCCGCTCGCCGGGCCAATTCGGTGATTTGCGCCCCGGATTGCCATTCGGCCACCTCAGCTTTTGGCGCGGTTCTGGTACTCGCCGGTGCGGGTATCTACGCGAATCACTTCGCCCTGGTTGATGAACAGGGGAACCTTGACTACTGTCCCGGTTGACAGCGTTGCGGGCTTGGTACCACCCTGGGCCGTATCACCTTTCAGGCCCGGGTCCGTTTCAACCACTTCAAGCTCAACAAAGTTAGCGGGTTCAGCCGCGATGGGCGTACCATTCCAGAGTGTCACCATGTACTTGTCCTGCTCCTTGAGCCAGGGCAGGGCTGTGCTGACGGCCGCTGCGTCCGCAGCCAACTGTTCAAAGCTGCCATCAGTTTTCATGAAGTACCAGTATTCCCCGTCGTTGTAGAGGTATTCCATCTCAGTTTCCAGGACATCGGCACCTTCCAGCGATTCACCGGATTTGAAGGTCCGCTCCCAAACGCGGCTGGTTTTCAGGTTTCGCAACTTTACGCGATTGAACGCCTGGCCTTTGCCCGGCTTCACGAATTCGTTCTCCACGATTGAGCAGGGGTCGCCCTCCAGCATCACCTTGAGACCCGATTTGAATTCGTTGGTAGAATACGTAGCCATTGATCACTCTCTAGTGCCAAATAAACGCGCATGATACCGCTTAAAGACATGAGTTGGCAGAGCCAGCCCTGGCAATGGCAGCTGCAAAACGCCGTGACCAGCATCGCTGAACTCAGCAGGCTATTGGAGCTCGACTATCCATCGGTAACTGATCCGTTTCCGGTGATGGTGCCACTGCCGTTCCTGGCCCGAATGGAGCCACGAAACATCAACGATCCGCTCCTGCTACAGGTGCTCCCCCAAGTGGCCGAGCGCGCCAGCGTGCCCGGTTATTCCATCGATCCGGTTGGCGAACAGGGTAAAAGCGACGTCCGTGGTCTCCTGCACAAGTACCATGGTCGGGTATTGGTCGTGACAACTGGCCAGTGCGCGGTCAACTGCCGCTATTGCTTTCGGAGACACTTCCCTTACCAGACCACGACCCCGGGCAGCCGCGACTGGCAGTCGATCTTTGATCACATCAGGAGGGATACCTCAATATCGGAGGTTATTCTGAGTGGCGGCGACCCGCTGGTTCTACCCGATGACAGGCTTGCGTGGGTCGCAGAAGAACTTGGCAGGATCCAACACGTTGAAACACTTCGATTGCACACACGGCTACCCGTGATGATTCCCTCTCGCATCTCTGATGACTTACTCGCGTGGATGACCGCAATTCGTCTCAAGGTGGTAATGGTCACGCATATCAACCACACCCGTGAGATCGACCAGAGCGTTAGCGACGCAATCGCCCGGTTACAGCGTGCCGGCGTTACGTTGCTGAACCAGAGCGTCCTTCTCCGCGCAATCAACGACAGCGCGCCCGTACTGGCAGACCTGTCACGGAATCTGTTCAGGGCCGGTATCATGCCCTATTACCTTCACCTGCTGGATCCTGTTGCCGGGGCTGCACACTTTGACGTACCCCTTTCGAGAGCAACTTTGCTGGTCGCCGACATTAGTGCCCTGCTACCGGGTTACCTGGTGCCAAGGCTCGTTCGGGAGGTCCCGGGCGCTTCGTCGAAAGTCGCGCAGAGCAGCACTTAAGCCTCGCGCTCTCGTGATATAGTAACCGCTTACCGTTGGAATCCGTTGGATGAAAAAAAGTGACCCTGTCAGGCTGCTAATTCTGGAAGACTCCCAGAATCGGGCAGAAGAGCTGATCGTGCTGCTGCGTACAGCGGGCCGGGCCACGCGCGCACATCAGATCGAGTCCATGACCGACCTTACCGGCAAGCTCGCGGAGCAAACCTGGGATCTGTTACTGGCACGATTTGAAGCCGCTGACGTCACCGCTGAAGATGCGATCAATCTCATCAATCAGTTGGAGAAGGACATACCTACAGTCCTCATCGCCGACGATCGAAATCCTGAATCCATCACCACAGGGTTGCTGCTGGGGGCACAGGACGTAGCGCTGGAGGATGATGACGAACGCCTCGTACTGGTGATCGAACGCGAACTCAGGAATCTGGACTCCCGCCGCATGCGCCGTAGAGCAGAAGTCGAACTGCGCGAAACCGAACGCCGGAACCAGCTATTGCTGGACAGCTCCAACGCGGCAATTGGTTACGTTCATGAAGGCATGCATATCTATACCAACCGGGCGTATGCTGAGCTGTTCGGGTATGAAGATCCCGATGAGTTCGCCGGGATCCCGATCATTGACCTGATTGCCGAAGAGGATCAGGACAAGTTCAAGGTATTCCTGAAATCTTTCGAACAGAACAAGAACGATACAGAGGAATTCACCTGTATTGCCAGTGATGGCTCTCGAATCCTCTCCAACATGTCGTTATCCCCTGCAGCTTACGATGGTGAGCCCTGCACACAGATTATTTTTAGACCACTCACTGACGATTCCGAACTCGAGGATCGCATCAAGGAAATCTCCAGCCAGGACCTGCTCACAGGCCTCTTCAACCGTCAGTACTTTGTTGATCAGCTTGAGGCCGCTGTGGATACGGCAACCAACGGTCAACAGGCTTATGTGTTGTTCTACATTATTATTGATAACTTCTCTCGCATCCGTGCCGAGGCTGGCATTTCCAATGCCGACCTGGTGCTTGGCGACGTGGCCGCGCTAATCCGAAGCAAGGTTGACCAGACGCACATGATGGCGCGCTTTGGCGATGACGTTTTTACGATGATCTTCAAGGGCGGCGACAAGGAAACGGCAGCCGCCGTCGGAGAAGAAATTCGCGCGGCCGTGGAAAAACATATTTCAGACGTCTCGGGCAAGTCATACCAGCTAACCGTCAGCGTGGGCATGTCCATCATCAGTGAAAACACCCCCGCTGGTGAGGAGCTGATATCACGCGCTCACCGCGCCGCCTCTTCGATCGAAGATGGCAATGGCGTCAACTTCTACCAGATCGAGCAGGTCAAGGTCGGCGAAGACGGCAAATCGCTCACAACCGAAGACGTAAAAGAGCTGTTACGCAAGTCGCTTAAGGACAATTCCCTGAAGCTGCTGTTCCAGCCCGTCATCAGCTTGCACGGCGATGATGACGAACAGTTTGAAGTGCTGTTGCGGCTCTTTGACGAGGACCAGAACGAACTCCTGCCAAGCCAGTTTCTTGGCCCCGCTGAAGACGCCGGCCTGCTGGAAAAACTGGACCGCTGGGTCATATTGCAGTCGGTGAAACTTCTGTCGGAACACCGCGCGGCAGGACACAAGACGCGGCTTTTCATCAACGTCACTCACAAGTCGATAAGCGACGACACGTTTCTGCCCTGGTTCAGCGTGGCGCTCAAGGCGGCCCGATTACCCAGTGACGCCGTCATCTTCCAGATCCACGAGAATGATGCGACGGCTTATA
>CAYGNA010000110.1:0-9948 GCA_964351065.1 uncultured Pseudomonadales bacterium | reverse complement strand
ATCTATGACCCGGTGGGTGGCAGTGTGTTTGATGAGTCCATGCGCTGCATCAATTGGGGTGGCCGAATTCTCTCCATCGGTTTTACCAGTGGTGTCTGGCCGCAGGCGCCGGTGAACCTGATCCTCATCAAGCAGATTGCGGTGATTGGCGTACGGGCAGGTGAAATTGGTCGCAAAGATCCTGAACTGGGGCGGCAGAACCAGGCGGCCCTCCGCGAATTGGTTCAAACGGGGGCAATAGATCCCTATGTTTGCGCAGGCTTTCCACTTGAACAGGCTGTTGACGCCATGCGTATGCTCACTGAACGCCGGGTAGTGGGAAAAGTTGTGGTGTTGATGAACGGTTATGAGATCGCCGGCAATGCCGGAATGATTTAAACCTTTTGGCGCCCCACGGCGTCTTACTCACAAATGCAACAAGGGCTACTCGTGTCACAAGCGAGTCAGGAGTACCAGGACAGGGCGGAAGAAGACGACCTTGTCGAACGTGCCAGGCACAACGATTTCAAGGCCTATGAGCAGCTTTATCGTCTGCACGTGGGACGGGTTTTTGCGCTTTGCTATCGCCTGTGCAACGACAGGGACATGGCGGAAGACCTGACCCAGGAAGCATTCGTGATGGCCTGGCGCAAACTCGGCAACTTCCGGGGTGACAGTGCCTTTGGCAGTTGGCTCTACCGAATTGCTACCAATACCGTCCTTAGCTATCTCCGTAAACAGAAGCCGTTTCTGAAGTCACTCGACATCGACGATGTGCCCGAGCAATCAATGCGTGATGATATCGCCCTGCAGATGGGGCTTGAGACCGCCATTGGCAAGCTGCCCGATGGAGCGAGAGCAGTATTTGTACTCTATAGCCTGGAAGGTTACACCCACGACGAAATATCGGCGTCACTGGGTATCGCGCAGGGCAGCAGCAAGGCGCAACTGCATCGCGCGCGCCAATTGCTGCAAGGATATCTGGGTTGATTAAACCATTCTCGCCCAGATTGCGTCTTAGTCTTGAAGCAGGCAAACAAGAACGAATTGTGACAAATATGGGTTTCGAAACACGGCAGACAGATAGGAACTGCGATTGCAACCTTACAGGCATGGACACAATTTTGAACATGGATACAGCAGATGAGTGACCAGGAAAAAAATCGCCCGGGCGCTGAGAGCACCACGGTAGATGCAGCAGAACTGCGCCTGGCGCGGGAAATCAAGGCGCTTGCCAAAACCATGGAACCTGAACGGGATCTGTGGGCAGGCATAGAGCGCAAGATCCTGGATTACCCTCAACGCCGTCGGCCAGACTGGACACGAGACTGGATGCCGTATGGGGTTGCTGCGAGTCTGCTTGTAGCTGTCGCTGCACTCAGCCTCTCCATGTTCAGGGTGGCTGACCCGGAACCTGCCTATGCCAGTTTTGAGCGGTCGATTGATGTGTTGCAGGCGGACTACCTGTCGGTACGAAACCCGATGGTTGACCAGTTTAATGTGGTGAACCAGGGGTTGGATCCGGTAGTACTGGAGGACCTGCAAAAGAATCTCGAAATCCTGACAGTGGCGCGACGTGAAATTGAACGACAGGTCCGTGCCAATCCGCAGAACCAGAAGCTGGTTGAAATGCTGATGAGTATCCATGAACAGGAACTGGAATTGCTCAAACAGGATTTCACTCGCCGTGGACGTTCCCTTTAGAGATAGATCAGTATCAATCAAGACGAGGCGATACGATGATGTACAGATGTGTCTTAACTTTCTTTGCAGCGCTAATGTTCCTGCCGGCTGCTGCGCATGCTGACCGCGAACGGGTAAGTGAGCGCAAGGATGCAGCATCGGACGGATTTGTTCGTATTCTTGTGGTTCGCGGTGAAATTGAAGTGCAGGGCTGGAACAATAACCAGGTTAGTGTCGAGGGAATGATTGACGCGCAGGCAGAGGCGTTCGTGTTTGAGACACAGGGCGGTGATACGACAATCGAGGTGAAACTGCCCCGCAACATCAACAGTTGGTGCTGTGAAGATGGATCAGACCTGCGGATCAAGGTGCCTACTGGCAGCCGCGTTGATGTGTCCGTGGTGTCAACAGATGTGACGCTCGACAACGTCAAGGGTGGCATCGAAATCGCGGGTGTTAGTGGAGACCTGCGTGTGACCAATGTCGCTGACCGGGTTGAGGTAACCAGCGTCAGTGGTGATGTCGAACTGAAAACGGCAACGGGCAGAATTGAACTGAAGAGTGTCAGTGGCGATGTGACCGCAACGGACGTTAAAGGTGATATTTCACTCCACTCTGTCAGCGGTGATGTGGTGGCTCGGGATCTGGGTGAAGAACTGGATATTGAGTCAGTGTCGGGTAATGTCGACATTGAAGAAGCCGTATACAGCGAGCTTAATGGACACACGGTCAGTGGTAATGCAGATATTTCTGGCACCATGCTTGGTCGGGGTAGTCTCGATTTTGACAGTGTTAGCGGCAACATCCGCGTCAAGTTCATTGGTCCACTGGATGCACGCTTTGATGTCGAGACAGGCTCAGGCTCGATCAAGAATCGTATCTCAAGTGACAAGCCCGTGACATCAAAGTACGTTCCCGACGAAACGCTGCGTTTCGTTTTTGGCGAAGGCGATGGTGAAGTCAGGTTGGGTAGCCGCTCGGGTGACGTGATTCTTGGTAAGGATTAGGATCAGCCGTATCAGGGTCAGCCTGGTATGATCAGGTAACTGCAACGCCTGGCACCCTGCAGCAGGTGGTCCTCACGGGAGACCCTCGCAAGATCGCCGATCACTGACTGAAATGCTTCCAGTTCTCCCTGGCAGAAACCCTGGCATGATTGGGCTGCAATGCAGATAGGGCAGTGATGCTCGATCAGGCGATAACCCACATCAGTTTTTTCCCATTCGGCCATGTAACCCTCCGCTGTCCGCAATTCGCACAGGCGACTGACCCGCTCTTCAAGTGGGGTCTGATCCGAAATCATTTCGTGGTAGCGGGCGAGGCTGGTTTCGGTTCGATGCGCAATAATCTGGTCCAGTGCGGCTTGTCCCAGCAGATCCCTGACAGAGATGATCAGTTCCTGGCTGACCTGTGCATGAGCGTCAGGAAAGCGATTGTGGCCTTTTCCCGTCAACTTCCAGCACCGTACAGGCCGACCGCGACCACGTCTTTGAGCTGCGGTAACTTCGATCAGTCCTTCTTTCTCAAGCTGCGCCAGGTGTTGCCTGATGCCCATGGTTGTCATGCCCAGCAACTCACCGAGTTCCCTGGCAGGCTGGGCTCCGCGCCGCTTGAGTTGGTAGAGGATTCTGTCCTGGCTGGCTGCTGCTGGCATCGGTTCCGCGTAACTGACTGAAACGGCTGATATTTTGCCAAGTACTTACAATTAAGTAAACTTTTTGCTTTACAAAAAAGACTGGCAGGGATAAAAATAAATAAGAAAGCAAATACTTTACTTAATAGGAGAGTTAATCATGAAGTTGGAGCATGCAAACATTACCGTCGCGTCAATTGAAGAGGCCGTGAAGTTTCTGGGCGCGTCGTTTCCGCAGTTTCGCCAGCGTGGCAGCGGGCATCTGCACAATGATCCAGAACTGGGCGAGTGGGTTCACTTCGGTGATGATGAGTTTTACATCGCTTTGCAGCAGAACCGACAGCACAAATCCCGACGTGACCTGACTTACGCTAACGATGGCATCAATCATGTTGGTTTTGTCGTCGATTCGCTGGATGAGGTTCTGGCGCGGCTCAACGCGGTGGGCTATGTCGCCAGTGATGACTCGGCGGCGCAGGGACACCCGTTTCGCCGCCGCGCTTATGTGATCGATGGCAACGGATTTGAATGGGAGTTTGTCGAATACACCAGTGATTTGGTTGTCGAACGTAACGCTTATGACGTCGACTGAGTTCGTATGAGCCGAATGATGCTGGATGACGGGCGTTGTGGTCGCTCGGAAGTCCAGCAACGTTTTGGTTTTATGCCGTCTGTGCCCTGATGATATTGATCACGCCTTAAAGTTCTGTGGCCAACCGTCGATAACCAAAAGAATTATCGATAGGTATCCCGATGATCATACAAAATTGTTTGGCTGGCGGGTGCGGGCTGTGAGCGTACAACCAGAATCCAATGTTGAGGGCGAACCGACCGCCAGTGAGGCTGCAGCAGCGTTTGACCTGCAACTGACCGAGGCGCTGCGTACCGGCGATTTTCTGAGTGAAGAAAAACTGCGCCATGCGCAGCGGATTCACGACAAGCTCAAGGGGCGCAAGTCGCTGCTCCAGGTATTTCAGGAGCTTGACTACCTTGACCAGCAGACACTGCTTAAAGCGATGCAGCAGGTCAGGGTGCACATGCGGCTGGGTGAACTGCTGCTCCGACTCGGTTATTTGCGTGAGGTTGACCTGCGCAATGCGCTGAACATTCAGCGGCAGACTTCCCCACACAAACAGCTTGGGAAAATCCTGGTTGAAAATCATTTTGTGTCTGAAGACCGGCTGCTGGATGCCTTGGCCATCAACCTGGGTATCCCCAAACTCGAGCCGAACTACGCTCTGATTCCTCGTGAGGTGCTCGACAACGTCACGCCGCGGTTTTGCCTGGAGAACAGGCTTATCCCTGTTGGCATGGTGGATGGGCGAACGCTGGTAGCAACAGCGGAGCCGGAAAATGAAGGTGTGGAGAAGGCAGCACGCCAGCTCTTTGGCATGAATGTGCTGCTTGGGATCGCTAACTCCAAATCTGTGAATGACGCCCTGCGTGCCTTTGAGAAAGACATGCAGCGGCGCAAGGCTGGAAAATCAGACCAGGGACCGGACGCGGTTAAGGTGGTCGACAAGCTGATGCAGGAAGCGATTGCGGCGCGTGCCAGTGACGTGCACTTTGAACCATTTGGCCAACACATGCGCATCAGGTTTCGCTGTGATGGCGTGATGATGCCTCACCTGACGCTGGACAAGCGTACTGCGGACCCGATTATCAGCCGATTCAAGGTGTTGGCAGGCGCTGACGTTACCGAGAAGCGGCGGCACCAGGATGGGCGTATTGTCTTCGAAGATCCCTCTTCGGGTCAAAAAGTTGATCTCAGGGCATCGTTTTTTGTGACAGTCCATGGAGAGAAGCTGGTGTTGCGTGTGCTCTCCAACAAGGTTGAGATGTTGCGCGTGGACCAACTCGGGTTGACACCCAGAGCGCTGGAGACCTTCAATCACGATGTGCTGGATACACCCAGCGGGATTATTCTGATCACCGGTCCAACAGGCTCGGGCAAAACAACAACACTGTACAGCTGCATCAACTACCTGAACAGCATTGAGCGCAGCATTATCACGGCAGAGGATCCGGTCGAGTACCTCGTCGAGGGCATATCCCAGTGTTCGCTCAATCCCAAGATCGGGCTTACCTATGAAAACACACTGCCATCTATTGTACGGCAGGACCCGGACGTTATTGTGCTGGGTGAAATTCGTGACAATTTTTCTGCCGAGGCTGCCATCCAGGCCGCACTGACTGGTCACAAGGTGCTGACGACGTTTCATACAGAAGACACCATTGGCAGCCTGCTGCGACTGATGAACATGAACATTGAGACATTTCTCATATCCTCAACCGTCGTGTCGGTCCTGGCGCAGCGATTGCTTCGACGGATCTGTCCACACTGCGCCGAGCCAGCGAATGTGTCAGCCACGGAACTTGCCCGGATTGGCTACAGTGTGGCGGACCTGGCTGGCGTCAAATTTCGCCACGGGCGCGGCTGTGAGCATTGCCGATTCTCGGGTTACGCCGGGCGACTTGGCATTTATGAATTACTGGTGCTCAACGAAGATGTCAAAAATGCCATTCTGAGAGATGCGACGTCTTTCGAAATCCGCAGGGTGAGTTTCGAAACGTCCGAAATGACAACACTACTTGAGGAGGGATTGCTAAAAGCGGCGAGTGGCGAGACCACCTTGGCTGAAGTGATTCGACACTTGCCGAGGATTGAAAAACCAAGACCAATAAACGTGCTAAAGCGCCTGACTGGAGTTCGACTATGAGTGCCATTGCTACAGCCCGGGAAACTGAATCCCTGCAAGAAATTATCACCCGGGAAATTTCCGCCAGTGATTTCCATTTGCCCGTCTTTAACCAGGTAGCGATCAAGCTACAGCAATCGCTTAACGATCCCGATTTCAGTTTCCAGGACCTGGAGGCCCTGGTGCTGGAAGATCCGTCACTGGTTGGGCAGATTCTGAAAACGGCAAACTCAGCATTCTACCGTGGCCTGGGGGATATCTTGACTGTCAAACAGGCCGTACTTCGTCTCGGCGCCCAGCAAGTGGCGAGTCTCGCGATGCTGGTATCCCAGAAGCAATCCTATTCAAGTAAGAATCCCGACATTCGCAATCGGATGGAAAAGCTGTGGGAGCACTCCTTTGCTTCTGCGCTGGGTTGTCAGTGGATTTTTAACAATCACGGTGGTGATGCTCCCGTGGCGTTTGTCTGCGGGTTGTTACACGACATCGGCAAACTGGGCATTCTTAAAGTCATTGAACAACTACAGGAGAGCGGTAACGCCGCGGTAACTTTTTCGCTCGAATCACTGGATGAAATTCTGGCGAGTCGTATGCACGTCGACTGCGGGGTAGCACTTGCGCAGGCGTGGAATCTGCCAGAACCCTTTTCCAGGGTACTGCGTGACCACCATGACGATGAGGTTGGCAAACAGGACCAACTGCTTCAGGCCGTACGTCTTATGAATTATGTGACGCATTCGCTGGGCTACTCGCTTGAGACCGATGCAGCAGTAGATCCTGCTTCAAGCGTGGAGGCCCAAATGCTGGGGTTGAGCGAAATCAGGTTGGCAGAGCTCGAGATTCACATAGAAGACGCACTGGAAAACGCAGAGTTTTAGCTGGCTTTGGTGCCATACGGTTAGTGATCACGGCATTCACCTGGTTTCATCTTGTGGTTGCTCAAGTTTTGTTTGAACCCGGCCGACAAACAGCCTGAAACTGGGAGTATTCGTTTATGTGGGGTCGAACCCGTAGGACTGGATCAAAGGTAGTGGGTGTTGAGCTTGATCGGCACACCGCTGCCATTGCTGTCCGGCACGGGAGCAACCTTGAGCACCAGAGTCTCGACCTTGAAGATCCGCTGGCATTTCGCCGATGGATTCAATCAAAGGGACTCGACAAGTGCCGCTGCCACGTGGTGTTGTCGCCGGATGCCGTGTCGTTGCTCCAGGTTGAACGACCTGCGGTGCCAGATGCGGAACTTGATGAAGCAGTACGTTGGTCGATCGGGGATTCGTTGGATTATCCAGCAGATGCTGCAGTCATTGATTGTTTTGATGTGCCGGAAGACGCACTGCGTGGCCGGTCGTCGCTGGTAAACGTCGCTGCTGTCAACAGGGAAGAAATCACCCGGATTGTTGAGCAGGTGAAGGCAGCTGGCCTTACCCTGCAGTCCATAGACATTCCCGAGCTCAGTTACCGGAATCTCGCAGCAGGTCAGATGCCTGCAGGTAAAGCAATGGCGCTGCTTGTGATCGAGAAGTCGCGTGGCACCATGATGATCTTCAGGAACAACCTGCTTTATCTCTCACGCCATATTGCATGTGATCCTGAACTGGTGAAGGGCAGGGTTGGCACGGCACCCCTGGAACAGGTATGTCTTGAGATTCAGCGTTCTCTCGACTATTTCGAGAGTCAGCTTGGGCAGATTCCACCCAGAACAATACTGGCACATGCAGGTGCAGGTACCAATGCACTGGTTTCTGCAGTTGATGCAAACCTCTCACTGACTGCTCGCATGTTATCTGTGGACGAAGATGACACGGTCAGTGCGGGTCTGCTTCGTGCCGCCGGCGCAGCGATGCGCGAGGAGCGTGCTGCGTGACGCTGCATCAGGTTAATCTGTACAAAGCCGAGTTCAGAATGCGCCGCCAGCTACTTTCCTTTTCGCAGATTCTGGCAGGCTGGGTTGCGGTTATGTTGTTCGGTTTAGCTTCCAGTGTCGCCATTACTTACTTTAGCCAATTGCAGGCAGGTGCGATTCTCCTTGCGCACCAACAAAATTCGTCGCTGCTTCAATCCATTGAGATGCTAACCCGGGACATAGAAAATCGTTCGGGCGACGACGCGCTCGAACGATCCAACGATGCTATCAAGTTGCGGATACAGAAAAGTAGTGAACTCGTCAGGTTTCTTGATTCGCGGCAGGTTTCGTTCGACGGTACCGGGTCATTGTCAGCTGTCATGACCGGGCTTGCGCGGCAGTCGGGAGAGGGTATCTGGCTCGACGGTATCGACCTTGTGGATGCCGGTCTTACCCTGTCAGGTTTTGTTGATACGCCAGCGCGCCTGCCGGAATACTTGAAGCGGCTGGGGCAGGAACCCGCGCTGACAGGGCGTCACTTCGACAATTTCAGCGTCATGGCCGTGGCCGAAGAAAGAGGCAATCGCCTGGCGTTTCGATTATCCACTGCGCCAAAGCCTGTACCTAACGAGGTGGCAGAGCGGTGATGTCCCGGTTCAGCAATCTGGCCCGGATGGTCAATGCACGTTCTCTGCGTGAGCGTGTCATCATGACAGCCGCCCTGGCAGCTGTGACGCTGGTTGGTTTTTCTGAAATTTTGTGGTCGCCGGCCTACACAGTGTACGCTGCGGGTCGCCTACAACTCGCTCACCACGCTGCGGCACAGGCCACTCAGCTGGCAACCCTTGGCGCACTTAAAAAACAGGCGGCTGAAGACCCGGATGCGGCCTTGCGTGCTCAGAATGTCCAACTGCGGGAAGAATTGTCCAGGCGTGATGCAGAGCTCCGGGCGCGGGTTTCGCAGCTGGTGAAACCCGCTGAAGTGGTGGACCTGCTGCAGGCGGTCCTGGCAGCAACGGATGGTGTGTCACTGGTGACACTTGAACACCTCTCGGTCGAGCGGGTGTTCGGCGGCGTCGATGCTGAAGAAGTTGCACTATACCGGCATCGGGTACGGCTGGAATTTGACGCTGGATTCTTCGCGACCCGCGACTATCTCAGCAGCCTGGAAGCGTTGGGTGCACAACTGATTTTCCGTGAATTGAGGTATCGGGTGGAGGCGCATCCAATTGCAAGGGTCACCCTGATTGTAGAGACCCTGGGAATGGACAAGGAGTGGATTGGTGTTTGAGTTTTGTGTCCGCTGCGGGCTTTGTGCCGCTTTTCTGATTCTGCCACTCGAGTCTTTGGCTGACGCACTGGCTGATCCGACCCGACCACCTGCCCGTTACGCACCGGTGATTGAGCCAACGGTCAGAGCTTCTGCGCGATTACAGCTCGAATCGATATTAATCTCACCATACCGTCGAGTTGCCATTATCAACGGGCTACGAGTGAAGGAAGGAGACGTTGTCGGGGATTCTGTAGTAACCCGGATATCCCGAGCCAGTGTGTCCATGCGTGATGGCCAAAGAACTTTTGAACTAAAGAAATATGTCTCTCTTACCGTTAAACAATAACAATGAAACAAAGCGGAAACATGATGAGAGTTCTTGGTCTCCTGGTCTTGCTACTGTCTGGCTGTGCCACGTTGCCGGAAGGGGCTGGCCTCGACCCGGTCATTCGTGAGCAGTTTGCATCTGCTACCGCGAGCGCAGATACATTACCAGTTACGGTACCCGAGGGAATTGCCGATCGGCTGCTGCCCCCCGTGGGTGACGTTCTTGACGCCTATGAACCCTCAAATGAGCGATTTGATGTCGCAGTACGTGATGCAGAGGCCCGGGAGTTTTTTCTTGCGCTGGTTAAGGATACGCCCTTCAACCTTGTGGTCCATCCGGATCTTGTCGGCACCATTTCGCTCGATCTGAAAAGCGTCACTGTCGACGAGGTGCTCGACGTGGTGCGAGAACTTTATGGATTTGACTATCGCAGAACTGGCAATTTCATTCGTATCTTGCCAGGTGGCATGCGCACTGCTACCGCGAGCGCAGATACATTACCAGTTACGG
>CAYGNA010000109.1:0-10032 GCA_964351065.1 uncultured Pseudomonadales bacterium | reverse complement strand
TTTGTCGACAGGGTCGGCGACACCTTCCGCTGGAAAAGCGAAAATGTCTCGACTAACGAGGTAGCAGAGCTGATCAATGCTCACGCTGACATCATCTTTACCAACGTCTACGGCGTCGAAATTCCGGGTACAGACGGTCGCGCGGGCATGGCAGCGGTGGTGTTCCGGGAAGGCGTTGATGCGAGCAATGTTGACCTTGCGTCAATTTCCACCCACATCCAGACTGAACTGCCCAGTTATGCGCGGCCGCTTTTTATCCGGGTGCTCAAGGAACTGCCGACCACCTCAACACACAAACTCCAGAAAAACGACCTGCGCGACCAGGCCTATCACCTCGACAAGGTTGCCGATGACCTCCTGGTATTGAAGCCTGACACCGAGTCTTACGCCAGGCTCGACAGCGACTTTTATGACCAGATCATGCAGCGCCAGGTACGTTTCTAGAATTATGGACGACTTTAGCAAGGCGCGCCCAACCTCTCGCAGCTACTTCAGCCAACGGCTTCGTCTGCACTACCTCGACTGGGGCAATGCGTCCGCACCGAATGTGCTGCTCATTCACGGCGTGCAGGACCACTGTCACAGTTGGGACTGGGTAAGCCACAGCCTCTGCAGCGACTACCATGTCGTGGTCCCTGACCTTCGAGGTCACGGCGACTCCGAATGGAACAAGGGTAGCTCTTACAGCACACTCGACTATGTTTACGATATCGCCCAACTCGTCGACCAGCAGGGATTGGCGCCAGTACATATTGTTGCCCACTCCATGGGTGGCAACATTGCCTCAATATACGCGGGCACCTATCCGGAAAAGGTGGCGAGCTTTACGTCGGTTGAAGGTGTAGGCGGCATACCTGGCTGGTACCGGGGCGAGGGTCATCCACAAGAGCGCGTGCGCAACTGGGTTAACCAGTTGCGCGAACTGGCAGGCAGATCACCCCGCCGGTATGAGAACATGAGTGACGCGTTCCATCGCATGCAAAAGTCGAACCCGCATTTGTCAGAGCCAAAAGCCAGGCATCTGACCATTCATGGCAGCAACCAGAACGAGGATGGTTCGTTTAGCTGGAAGTTCGATAACTATACGCACTCCCGCTCCGCCTACGGCATGCCGTTCGAAGACATGACAGCCATTTGGGAGAGAATAGACTGCCCCATGCTGCTGGTTAATGCAAAGCAGGGATACGGTCACCGCACCGGGCAGTCAGACACGCTACAGTTTTTTCGCGGTGCTGAGCTTGTCGACATCGACAAAGCAGGCCACTGGGTACATCACGACCAGTTTGACGAGTTTATGGGGCACCTCAGGCCGTTCCTCGCCCGCGTGACTGGCGCCTGATAGCAGACGGGCTACTTCCTGAAGCGCAGCACGCTCCGATCTGTTGTCCAGCGCAGCGATGGATCAAAAACGCTTAGCGTGTGGTCATCCGCCGTATTTTGCAGGATGGGTGATCTGGCCTCGAGTTTAAAACCGACAGCCTCAAGATCCCTGATGAGGACCGCGGGGTCCACCCGGTGCAGATCCTTGCCTGCCACTGCCGGGTCTGCACCCGGCGCAGCATTGTGATCAATAACACCCAGCACACCACCGTCCGCAATGACGCTGTAGATTCCCTTGAGGAACCGATTGCGATCAATCTCTACCCAACCGTTTTCCGGGTCTACGTAGTAGATGTCGTGCATGCCCAGGACAAAAATAGCGGCATCATATTGGTCGGGGAGTTCGATCAGGTCTTCTGGTGCCGCGACATAGCGGTCGACATTCGGCAAGCGATCATTGCCCAGCCTGTCTTCCACGGCTTTGCCGACAAAAGTATCCCAGCCCTGGTTGTTGTAGTGGGTGACAAACCCTTCTTCCCCAACTCGCTGGCTTAGCAGTTCGGTGTAGTAACCACCGCCAGCAAAAATGTCGAGAACAGACATCCCCGGCTCGATGCCAAAAAAGTCCAGCACTTCCATGGGCTTGCGTTTGCCATCGAGCGCCTGGTCGACGTCGCTTCGCCCAGGATTGTCAGTGGCCAGCGCCGACGAGGGCAACAGAAAGTTAAAGAGCAAAACGAGCGGCAGGAGTGCGCGGAACGGTTTCATGGCTTATCCCCGAAGTGAAGGGGGCGATTGTCACCTTTTGGGCGACAAAGGCAAGCCCTCGCAGGCTCAGCTGAATTTTTTTCAGGACGAACCGAACCGGGCTAAATCGTCAGGCAGGATCCTTAGCGCAGCCCTTAGCGCAGCCCTTCCCACGCCTCCCGCAGCCCGGCGTCCGGATCCATTACCACCGATGACTCCAGGTCAAATCGCATGTTGTTCCGGGTCGCTGGCTCATAGGGTGCCCAACCCGGAGAACCGTCGACAATAAAGTCGATCCAGGCACGATGCATCGTATCAGCCACCGCCTGGGGTTTTGGCCCGTCACCCAGAAACGCAACAACACCGGGTTTATCCAGGTTGTTGAATGCAAATGGTATCTCGAGTGCATGGGTTGCCTTCAGTCTGCTGCGTGATTCGAACGCGAAGAGGTAAAGCCAGGTTTTGCCACGACTGGCAGGTACGCTCTCGCGGGCCTCTGCCAGGCGAATGCAGGGAATTCGAAACGAAAAGTCTGTCGACAGTGCAATAGCAAGATCCGTCGTTGAGGCATCAGGGTAGCGCGTGCGATAGGCTGTCAAAAGACTTTCATCAGCACCATATCCCGCAACCTGACGGACCAGCTCTGCCTCACTGACATCCTTCATGATGAAGAGCGTTGCCTCATCCTTGTTGGTGCCCGTCAGCACATTAACGTCTGCGCCGGCACCTGCAAGCACTGCTGCTAGCGGGTCAACAGGTATCGCGGATGTGCCCTGTACAGGATAGAACGCAGATACCCCGCGTAGATCAACGCTGATATCACCCTGGGCGACCCGCTTGTCCACACGCTGCTGGGCCAGCAGGATTTCATTGGCATCCAGGTCCAGCAGGCCCTGTCTTGACGACACCCCGAGTTCATCAAGCAGCAGTTTTGCAATCGCTTCACCGGCGGGCCTGGTCAACGTATGGTGACAGGCACCGCTCTGGGGTATGGCTGCCCGGAACAGGCCTTTTGTCAGAGGACTGGCCAGCAGCGTCGCGGCAGCAAACCCGCCAGCAGACTCACCAGCTATGGTCACTCTGGCAGGGTCGCCGCCGAAGGCGGCGATATTGTCCTGCACCCACTTGAGGGCAAACACCTGATCCAAAATGCCGTTGGCACCAGAATCTGCATAATCTTCACCAAAGTGAGACAGGTCCGTGAAGCCCAGGGCACCAAGCCGGTAGTTAATACTGACAGTCACGATGTCACCCACTCGGGCAAAGCTGGCTCCGTCATACCAGGGAATGGCGCCCTGCCCTGTTCGGTAAGCTCCACCGTGAATCCAGACCAGGACCGGCCGCCGTCCATCATCAACGCCTGGTGTTGATACATTGAGGTACAGGCAGTCCTCGTCCCAGTTCACCGGTGTGTTGTCGGTCATACCACCCGAAGGAATTTGGGGCGCAGCGGCAGAGAAACGCTTCGCCGGCCGAACCTCATCCCAGGGCAGAGGTGCAACCGGCGGCATAAACCGTCGAGTGCCAACTGGCGGCGCTGCATACGGAATGCCTGCAAACAGAAACACACCATCTTTATCCCGTCCTTCAACAGGCCCACTGGTCGTTAGCGCCACAATGCTCACAAATTTTTCCCCTGTCGTGTTACCACAGTTAAATTATCACGGTTCGTTTTACCAAGTGATCAGATCTTGCCGTCCGTGACATCGTCCCCAAACAGCATTCTTGAAAATGGTTCGACATTCGGCCCGCGTCGAAGATGGTGACCCCCGTCCACACTCATGACCACACCGGTCACCCAACTGGACTCCGGGCCACACAGGAACCTGACGGCGTTGCCAATATCATCTGGCTCGCCGGTGCGCTGCAATGGCATACACGCCAGGTAATCATCATGCACTGCTTCTGTTGTCATGAGACCGGCAGCAATCTCCGTATCCACAAGCCCCGGGCAGACGCTGTTAACCCTGATATTGAGGTGCCCGAGTTCATCCGCGCTGTTGCGCACCAGCATATCGATACCCGCCTTGCTGACGCAGTAGGTACTCATAAAGCGGTGGGTCCTCACGCCCGCAATAGAAGAGATGGCACAGATGGCACCGCCACCTGAACGCGCCATCGCAGTCCCGGCATGTTTAATCGTGTAGAAAGTACCGGTCAGGTTGGTTTGCATCACAGCGTCCCAGCGCGCTGCAGACGTTGCAAGAACTGGTGCGAGGTCTCCCGTACCTGCGTTGGCGACCGCAATATCCAGGCCGCCCTGGGCCGATGCCATGGCCACCGCTGACTCAACATCTGCCTCAACGCCGACGTCACCAACACAATAGCGCGCTGCGGTGCGACCCAGCGCTTCATTCAGATCAGCCACGGCTGCCGCAAGCTTCGCCTCTGTCCTGCCCATCAGTAACACATTGGCGCCGTCCCGGGCCAACGCCCGGGCACAGGCAAGCCCAATACCGCTGCCACCACCAGTGACAAACGCATTTTTGCCTGCAAGTGCTGTACTCATTCCGCTATCTCTCATCACTTCTTATCACTTCCTTTCACTTCGCAGTGCAAGCCGAAACTAAAAATAGCCCTCTCGCGCGAGTTCAGCGCGAACCAGCACACTGTCAGCCTTGAGCAGTTCTTCCTCTGCGTTCAACTCACCAATTTTGGTGCCAAGCGAGTCGAGTTCAGCGAGCATTTCTGCCCGCTCAGCACCCGTGAGATCGCCATCAAATGCGACGTTGTTACGCATCTCGCGCCGCTTTTGCTCTATTCGGTCCCGCTCCCTGTCAACTTGAGACAGCCGTGAGTCAATGTCTTTTAGGCGCGTCACAAGCCCAAAAATGGCTCGGCCATGGTCAAAGCCCGAGAGAAAATCCTGTTCCAGATCCTGTGGACAAACACGCTCATAGCTGCGCCCCTGCGCAGCCTCCTCATAACCCACTTCATAAGTACAAAATGAGATCAGGCCATCTTCGTAGCCAGCGCGATAGTCCGAAACAATCGGGCAGACACCGTTCGCCTGTCTCCCGTCGCGGCCGGCTGCCAGCCCATAATCATAGACGCAATACGTCAGGAGCCCCTCCGCATAGCCAGCATCATAGGCTTGCTTGTCAGGCACGACTCCGTAATCTGCACAGGCCTTCCGGTGTACACCAATACGATTTGGCGGGCTACCACTGGCACCATCCTCAAAGCCAATAATCTGCCAGTCGGCGTTCACACATTCCTCTTTGGACATGGTGGCGCAGCCTGTCAGCACCAGCGCCAACAACACGCCTGTACCTGCAACCAGCACCGCTTTATTTCGCATGTCAAAGCTTCCGAAGTCAGTCGAACCTCCTTTGTATGTCAAGTAGCCGGTGTATTGCAATGCCGCACCAAAAACCCGGCGCGCCCTGTGATACATTTGGCGGCACTCGGGGAGACCAATGGGCAGCACCTCACTGCAATACTCACTGCAACACTCACAGCAATTAGGGAGCAAAGAATGAAACTGGAAAATGCTGTTGTAATAGTCACTGGTTCGTCCAGCGGTGTTGGCGCAGCGACCGCCAGGCTACTCGCATCGCGCGGCGCACGCGTCACCATCAATTACTCTAGCAGTAAGGCTGCTGCAGAAGCCGTGGCTGAGGAATGCAGGGGACTGGGCGGCGACGCAATCGTGTGCCAGGCGAACGTGTCTGACGACGAGAATTGCCGCAACCTGGTCGCTGCAAGCCTCGACAAATGGGGTCGAGTTGATGCGCTGGTTAATAACGCCGGCACCACCAAATTTGTAAACCACAGCAATCTCGCTGGCCTCGACAAGGACGACTTTTTCAATATTTACGGTGTCAACGTGGTAGGCCCCTACCAGATGTGCCGGGCAGCAGAATCAGCACTGAAGGCATCAGGTGATGGTGCAATCGTGAACGTATCATCCATTGCCGGCGTTCGAGGTGTGGGCAGTTCTATTGCCTATGCGGCGTCCAAGGGCGCACTCATCACGATGACAAAATCACTGGCACGAGTAATGGGACCACAGGTCCGTGTCAACTGCGTCTGTCCAGGCTTTATCCAGGGTGAGTGGCTGAAAGAAGGCCTGGGCGAAGATGCCTATAACCGCGCCAAAGAAGCCGCCGAGTCGAGAGCCCCCTTGCGTCGAACCTGTACGGCAGAATCTGTCGCGGAATCGATTGTGGGATTTATTGACGGTCAGTCGATTGTTACCGGCGAACACATCATTCTGGATGGTGGCCAACACCTGATGTAACGCTTGATAGATCCCCTGGGCGGCGCAATGTCATGAACGCCGCCTCAGGGTGTGTGTCTTATCTGAAGAATACCCGCCAGCACAGCACCCTGTCAGAAGATAGCCAGCATCTCTTCAAAGGCAACCATCTGGCCGCCACTTGCTGACGAGGGCACCAGGATTGGCGTTTTTACGCCGGCATCAAACCAGGCCTCAACGCCATCACGTACCTGGGTTGCCGTACCAAACAGCGTTGTGTCAGCCAGCCACTTGTCTGTCAGGAAGTGCGGCACTTTATCCCGATCTCCCTCGGCCAGCGCTTTTTCAATGCCTTCCATTTCTTCAACATAACCTGCCTCTTTCCAGTAGTTGCGGTAATTGGGCAACATGGCATAAGAGGTGAGGGTACGACGACTCACCGCCTTGGCAGCCTCAATATCATCACTGATGCAGGTAGGAATCATGTCGCCGATAAAGAAGTCATCCTGGTCTTTCTTGCCTGCGGACAGCACCGAGAGTGATTCGGGCATGTGAGACCGTGCGCCGTTCGCAAACACCATTCCCTCGGCGACTTCTTCTGACAGTGCGATCATTTTCTTGCGCAGGGTAGCCAGCACAATGGGAGGCAGTTCACCCGCACGCGGCACTGCGCGTAATTCCTCGACAAAATTACGGGTATCAGTGAGCGGTTTGCCACCGCTGATCCCCCGGGACTTAAGGGCTGGTTCATGGCTGACACCAATACCAAACCGGAAGCGACCACCAGAAACCTCGTGAATAAAAGAGACAGTCTGCGCATAGTCTGCCACCTGTCTGAAGTAGATTGGCATAATACTGGTGCCAAACGTAATCTCATTGGTCGCAAACGCCAACGCCTCACACAGGGCAAGCGAGTCACCCAGGCTAGGCCCATAGATGCCACTGAAGCCGCGTTTTTCGATTTCGGTAGCAAGTTCTATGGTAGCTTGACGGCGTCCAGGCACAGCGGCCAGGCTCAGTGCAGGCATTCGTGTCATTCCCTCTATTCCTTTTTGTTGAAAATCAGGCATCAGTATACAGATCTTGTCGCTATCGTGTCCCCGGGACACCCTCTGGGGCACGACACTTGCGCGTCTGGCCCGCTATAATGCACCAATCTATCCCTGACAGTGAATTCAAAAAGATGGCAAAGAAAGGCGGAAAGTTTCTTCTCTGGCAAAAAGTAGCAGTGGGTGCAGTGGCCGCGCTGGTTGTCGGTGTGCTCGGCTACATGTACACCCTGGTTCTCACTGAGGCACCACTGGGAGAGTTTGCTGAAGGCGAACACTACACGACGCTCGCAGATCCCCGCCGCGTCAGGGGCGACAAGGTCGAAGTGATGGAGTTTTTCTCCTACGCCTGCATTCACTGTTTCAACTTCGACCCGGAACTGGAAGCCTGGGCAACGGCAAATGAAGATCGGGTTGAATTTGTCCGGACCCCCGCGGTAGGCAGCAACCTCTGGCGCCTGCTTGGGCGGACATATTACACAATGGCTGAACTGGAGATTCTGGATGATAACCATACGGCACTGTTTCGCGAAATCCACGATGTCAGGAGACCGCTGGACAGTCCAGAAAAACTCACCGCCTTTTTTGTTGATCGCGGTGTCAGTGAAAACGCGTTCCGCTCAATGTTCAACTCACCCCTGGTGAATCGTCAGCTTGAAACCGCCGACCAGATGGCTCGACGGCTACGCGTCGCGAGCGTGCCCACGATTATTGTCAATGGCAAG
Organism: uncultured Pseudomonadales bacterium; assembly: GCA_964351065.1. Classification (GTDB taxonomy): domain Bacteria; phylum Pseudomonadota; class Gammaproteobacteria; order Pseudomonadales; family Azotimanducaceae; genus JANQJA01. The sequence continues at coordinate 1,990 of CAYGNA010000109.1, read as the reverse complement.
TACATGGTGAACATTACATCCACAGTCGGAATCACCCGCATGCTGCAGGTGATGGATCACCTTGTTGACAAAGAAATGGTTGAGATAGGTAACGGGGAGGCTACGTCTACCCAGGCAGACTAACGCGGGTCCGGTTGCCGATCCTTGATATTGATTGGTGCGCCCGGGTCGAGGCGCTCCACCCGAAACGGCTTGTCAACCGCGCGTTCAGGTGAGACTGATCGACGGCTACTGCGCATGGATGACATTGCCACCCGCCAATCGTACACGTCGACCATGAGCGCGCCGCTTGCCACCAGCGGATCAGCCTGTGCAACAGTTTGCGCCTGGCCAATCGAGCCTACCCTGATAACCACAAACTCAATATCCCGGTTAGCGGCGGGACCGCCCATCAGCAGAATATCGCGGTCATGTAATTCCCGCAGATATTCGTCGTGCGCATCAAGCGCCTGGCCAGCATAAGCGGGGCCAAAGCTAAACGAGAGCAGGAAAAACCCTGCTTCCTCTGCCTTTATTGGAGTAGCTGAAAGAATGAGAACAGCCAGCAGAAATCTTGTCATCAGCTGAAGGCGCCTAGTCAGAATGCTTTTTGTGGAAATGCGGCATGGTCGACGCGTCACCCGCTTTGACATATCTGGACTCCGTGCCTGTTCTCGTTGTGTTTTCATAAACACCATCATCTCGCCGAACCAGCTTGGTAAAACCAAGGTTTTTAAGGTGACTGTCACCCACCGGCGTATTGGCCATAGGTGGCGTTGTGATGATTCGGCTCACGGGCTCGGCACCATCCACGGCTCCGGTTGAGATACCGGCACACTCACACACCTCACCCCAGGTCAGTAGTCGTTCATGAATTGAATGAACAACTTCAACCGTCTGCTTGTTCGCATCACAGTAGTAGTCATATCGGGGCATCTTCTTTTACCTTGTCAGGTACCTGTAAATTTGGGCTTACGCTTCTCAACAAAAGATGCACGCTGTTCTTTCTGGTCGTTGGGAGACCGCCTGGCCATCAGCAGTCCAAAACTCTCGTTCTTCAGCGCCTTGTGGAATTCCAGGTCCATGTTTTCCTGCAGTACCCGCTTGCCGGCGCGAATTGCCATGGGTGGCAGTGCTGCCATCTCCCCTGCCACCTGCCGCGCACAGGCCATCATACTCTCTTCTTCCACAAACCTGTCCAGCAATCCCAGTCGGTAAGCCTCTTCACCATCCACACTACGGCTGGTAAATATCAGATCGGCTGCACGGCCATACCCGATAAGCCGTGGGAGAAAATAGGACATGCCGCTGTCCGGTGACAAACCACGCTCTGCAAAAACAGTCTTGAATCGAGAGCGGCCTGAACCAACCCGAAGATCACAGGCAAGGGCTATGCTCATGCCTGCGCCTGCTGCCACGCCGTTCATGACAGCAATGCTGGGTTTACCAATTTCGTATATGCCCATCGCCAGGCGGCCTACCCACCCCATATCATCCAACCTCTCATTTTGTGAAGGTGGCGTCTGGGAATCCGGGACTGCCCCGGTAAGATCAGCGCCAGAGCAAAAGCCACGACCAGCCCCGGTGAAGATGACCACCCGGATATCATCAATCGCAGTAACTGCACTGCACGCATCAGCAATGTCCTGCCGTAAGGACAGGTTCAGGGCGTTGAGTTTCTCCGGCCGATTAAACGTAATTGTGGCGATGTGATCCACCACTTCAAACGTAAGGCTGTCATAGGTTTTGTTCTGGTGATCTTTGTTCTCATGAACCATGGCATTGTCCTGCGTGTACACAAAGAAAAAATTACCGCACAGAAAGGGGTAGCCTGTAAAGGAATCAACTATCGAGCGAAGGCCGAATAAAGTCGCGCGATTACCCCCGGCGAAACGTGATTCGCTCGTCGCTGGTCGCGCATGACATAAAAACTGAACATCGCTGGTACAAGATAAAGCGCAAGAATCGCCGAACCGGTCACGCCCGGTTCGGCGATTCTTGCGCTTTATCT
>CAYGNA010000108.1:0-10079 GCA_964351065.1 uncultured Pseudomonadales bacterium | reverse complement strand
GTCCTGGCCTGCACTTGTGCGACCACCAGCATTGCCATCTGCTGCCAGCAGACGAAGTTCACCATCTGAACTGCTACCGCGCCCACCACCGGCTGTCTCGCCGCTACGACGAGAGGCGTCCAACTGGGCGCTCTGGCCACCACGATAGGATTGAAACTCACGATTCTGTTCACGAACCGCTCGTACAGCAGAAGCGAAAGACTCTTCCTTAATTTCTGCAGCGTCGGGGATACGCAGCACGTGCCCTGCCTTGAGCAGGTTAATATTGTTGCTGATAAAAGCATCCGGGTTAGCGCGCTGCAGGGCCAGCATCATTTGCTGCACTGAAATGGAATTGTCAGGGCGAACCTTTGCCGCAATGGTCCAGAGCGTATCACCAGGGCCAGTCATCCCATACTCACCGCCAGTCGAAGAACCTTCTTCCAACAATGTCCGGGCAGGAGCGGCAGGCTTTGGGGTTGTTCGCGCTACCGTTTCCTGACGCCTTGGCGCAGGGGTTGGCGCTGGTGCAGAAACCGCTGCGGGAGATACCCTTTCTACCCCTTCTTTCCCAAATACCGGCGGATCAAGCAGGACCGTGTACTCTCTGAGGATCCGACCGGTTGGCCAAAGCACTTCGACCAGAAAGTTGAGAAATGGCTCTACAATCGGGCGACTGCTTGACACCATCAGCGCAAGCGTACCGTTTTCTTTGGTGATGACACTGAAGCGAAGATCTGTCAGGAGATAACTCCGTTCAATTCCCAGCCGGTCAAAATCTGCCTGTGAGGCGAGTCCTGGCAGGATCTCATCAATCTCCAATCCCCTGACCGCTGTCAGCGGAATCTCCGCCTCAAAGGACTGGTTTAGCGAGGACCTTAACTCCAGTTCTCCAAGCCCCAGACCATATGCAGACTGGCAGGCAAACCCGGTGAGTACGCATAGCAACAGGAGCTTTCGTATCATTTTTTTATCTCTCCTCACGGCCCGACAGGTTAGAGACCGATCACAACACCAAAGGCTGACCCTGTAGAGTCAGCCTTTGAACCTGGAAACGAACCTAGAAACGATCTCTAGATGTTGCGATAAGTATCGCTTATTACAGCTCTTTTAGCAAAACTTCCGCAATTTGTATACTGTTAAGCGCGGCTCCTTTGCGTACGTTGTCGGAGACAATCCAGAGGTTCAGGCCGTTAGGGTGGGAGATGTCCTCACGAATACGGCCCACGAAGACCGGATCGGTGCCCGCAGAGTCTGTCACAGCAGTGGGATAACCGGCATCCTGTCGCTCATCCAGCAGAAAAACACCCGGTGCGTTCCGCAATAACTCGCGTGCTTCTGTTGCCGTAATCTTGCGCCGGGTTTCAATATGAACGGCTTCTGAATGACCATAAAATACGGGAATCCGAACACAGGTTGGATTCACCTGAATCGTCTCGTCTTCAAAGATTTTCTGCGTCTCCCAGACCATCTTCATTTCTTCGTTGGTATAGCCGTTGTCCTCAAATTTTCCGATGTGAGGGATGGCGTTAAAACCTATCTGACGGGTAAAGGTCCGGGCCTCGATATCCATACCGTTCAGGAGTCGGGCAGTCTGCCCGGCAAGCTCCTCTACCCCCTTGCGCCCGGCACCAGAAACTGCCTGATAGGTTGCAACATTGATTCGCGATATACCGACGGCGTCATATATTGGCTTCAGGGCAACGAGCATCTGAATAGTTGAACAGTTTGGATTTGCAATGATGTTCGCGTTGCCATAGTCCTTGATCCGATGGGCATTAACCTCGGGCACAACGAGCGGTATATTGGGGTCACGTCGGAAATGGGAGGTGTTATCGATGACAACACACCCGGCACTTGCAGCCCTGGGCGCATGTTCAGCAGAAATAGCACCACCCGCCGAAAACAGCCCAATCTGCACCTTGCCAAAGTCAAAATCAGCCAGGTTCTCAACTTTTATCGATTTTGCGCCGAAACCGAGACGTGACCCGGCAGAGCGTTCGCTCGCAAGCAGGTAAAGATTTTCTACCGGAAAATTCCGTTCGAGCAGGATCTCGCGCATCGCTTCTCCGACTGCTCCTGTTGCACCAACAATCGCGACATTAACCTTGTCCATGAACATCTCTCCTACCCCAGGCGCTACCGGTATGGGCGCTGATGGGCGCGAATGCTAAGATCAATTGCCGGATAACTCAAATTCATCTTATTTATCGTTTCGATAATTCATTGGAATCTGATTAGACATGGTTGACCTTGAAGGCATAAAGGCATTTCTCACGGTTGCCACCGAGGGTTCGTTCTCCCACGCTGCTGACAAGCTACACCTTACCCAACCGGCTGTTAGCAAGCGCATTGCATTACTGGAGAGCCAATTGGGTGTCCGCCTCTTTGACCGGATAGGCAGAACTGTAAGTCTGACCGAAGCAGGCGAGGCGTTCAGTGCGCGAGCGCAGAAAATAATAATGGATGTGGAGGACGCCCAGCGCGCGATTTCCAACCTGTCAGGCAAGATTGCAGGAAAACTCTCCCTGGCCACAAGCCACCATGTGGGTCTATGGCGCCTACCCGGCGTGCTGCGGACTTTTTCTGCACAGTATCCTGACGTTGCGCTCGACCTCCACTTTATGGATTCTGAGGTTGCCCATGAGCAAATTCTTCAGGGTAACCTCGAGTTGGGCGTGATCACTCTCGCACCGGGTGCCAACGAGCGGCTTACTGCCAGACCGGTGTGGCGAGACAACCTTGTATTTATGTGTGCCCCGGGACACCCACTGGCTGAGGACAAAGCCGTCAGTCTCAAATCACTGTCCATGCATGCTGCCATTCTGCCTGACATGAGTACATTCACGGGTCGCATTGTCAAAGGCCTGTTTGACCAGCACCAACTGCCGCTACGAACCAGCATGTCCACCAATTACCTGGAAACAATCAAGATGCTGGTCACAACCGGGCTGGGTTGGAGCGTGCTACCCGAAACCATGCTGGACCGTGACACCTGCAGGCTGGACGTGCCTGGCGTGGCAATCCACCGGGACCTTGGCGTTATCCACCACACCCAGCGAACACTATCCAATGCCGGCCTTGCTTTTATCGACCTGCTGCTTGCGCAGGCATGACAACAAGCATGCTGACTACAGCTACCGAAGTGTAAAACCCGAATCGCAGATCAGATAACGGGACCTGTCGGTACAACGTCCATGTTCTGTCCGCGATGGCGTAACAAATGATCGAGCAGAACAATTGCCAGCATCGCCTCAGCTATGGGGGTGGCTCTCACACCAACACAGGGATCATGCCTGCCCGTGGTGACAACCTCTGCCGGGTTTCCGTCCATATCTATGGTATGGCCAGGTTGCGTAATGCTGGACGTTGGTTTCAGCGCCATATGGGCGATGATGTCCTGCCCGGTTGAGATACCGCCGAGAATGCCACCCGCATTGTTGGACGTAAAACCGTTGGGAGTCATTTCATCCCGATGTTCTGTGCCCTTCTGGGCAACAGCAGCGAACCCCGCACCAATTTCTACCCCCTTGACCGCGTTGATGCTCATGAGCGCATGGGCAATATCTGCATCAAGCCGATCGAAGACGGGTTCGCCCAACCCAGCGATCATGCCGCGCGCAACCACGGTTATCCTGGCCCCAACAGAATTCCCGTCACGCCTCAGTTGGTCGATCAACTGCTCCATCTCGGGCACCCTGGCGGGATCAGGGCAAAAGAACGGATTCTGGTTAATGGCATCCCAATCAACCCGATCAACCTTGATGTCACCCATCTGTGACAAGTAGCCCACGACGCTGATCCCGTGACTGAGCGACAGGTACTTCTTTGCGATAGCACCCGCCGCCACGCGCATGGCGGTCTCTCTTGCTGAAGACCTGCCCCCACCGCGGTAATCCCGGATGCCGTACTTTTTCAAGTAGCTATAGTCAGCATGGGCGGGTCGGAACAGATCCTTGATATTGGAGTAGTCTTTGGACTTCTGGTCTTCGTTTTCGATCAGCAACCCAATTGAGGTACCCGTTGTCCTGCCTTCAAAAACACCCGACAAAATCTTGACCCGATCCTCCTCCCGGCGCTGCGTGGTATAACGCGACGTGCCGGGTTTGCGCCGGTCCAGGTCAACCTGCAGGTCTTCTTCACATAAAGGCATTCCCGGGGGGCAGCCGTCAACGACACAGCCAAGCGCTGGTCCGTGACTCTCCCCGAAAGTACTCACCCTGAACATTTCTCCAATACTGTTACCGGCCATAGATCCTCCCCGTCAAGGTGACATTATAACCGATGCCCGTCTTTACCCGGTGCCACCTTTAACATAGTGTAGGCGGCATTGAACAACGCAACTCGACAAATGCGCCGCAGCCGGAAACAGACACTAGCAGGCGCGCCTACAGGAGAGCAGACATGATGGAAGAGGCGTATCGGGAAATCCTCAAAGCAATGGGTGAAGACATCGATCGGGATGGATTAAACGGTACCCCTGCCCGCGCAGCAAAAGCCATGGCATTCCTCACGCGAGGCTACGCACAGACGCTGGACGAGGTCGTCAACAATGCATTGTTTGATTCTGATACCAGCGAGATGATTATCGTCGAGAACATCGAACTGTATTCGCTTTGTGAGCATCACATGCTGCCGTTTATTGGCAAATGCCATGTAGCGTACATTCCGACAGGTAAAGTACTAGGACTGTCAAAGATCGCCCGTATCGTGGATATGTACGCGCGCCGCCTGCAAATACAGGAAAACATGACAAAAGAAATTGCTGATGCCATTTCCTCCGTCACAAGCGCCACGGGTGTGGGCGTAATCATCGAAGCGCGGCACATGTGCATGATGATGCGGGGTGTTGAGAAGCAGAACTCAACAATGAAAACATCCGTGATGCTGGGGGAATTCCGCGACAATCCCAGCACTCGCATGGAGTTCATCAACCTGCTGAATACCCATCACCAATAGACACTTCCGGCCTGTCCCGCCAGACAGGCTAGTCACTCTGAATTAGCACTAGTTCAATTCGGTCAACGCGGTCACGGTCGCGCGGCAGAAGTGGTCCTGCGCCATGTGAAATGATCCTTGTTTGGTTTGTGCCCAGTCCAACCAGTTGGTCAACAAACCGCCTCGCTTGCGTCTCAGATCGTACAATGGATCGCTCCACAGATTCCCCGCGCTGCTTGCGAGTATGTCCAACCACAGCCAGCCGAAACAGCGGTTCAAGCATCATGGCTTCGGCCACAGCAGGGGCCATTCTTGTCTCGTCACCCACCTCGATCGCAAACCAGCCGTTATCTTTCAATGCCTTTACAATACTCGCCCCGGTCGAAAGATCTTCACCTTCAGCAATGATCACATCCGTGTGCACGTAGAGCTTGCGAGTGGCCCGCAAGGAAACGTAAGTACCCACAAAATAAGTAGCATCAGCATCACTGATACGGGTCAGGAAATAGTGCTGGTACTGCTCGGGCCCAAACAGGATAGCGCGACCAAAAATCTGATTGGCCCAGTGGTTGCTGGGGCCGCAGTCCCGCCCCTGACAGTCGAACAAGACCTCACCGAGCTTCGCCAGGCGTTCCCTGTAAAAGGCTGCGACAACATCAGTACGTTCCTCATCCGGGATGTACCAGGTAGAAGCAATCCGCCGCCCCGTCACAAAAATTGACGCCTCAGCTCTCACGTCACCAGCGTTGTTCTTCAGCACACCAAGAATGACTTCATGCTGAGAAACTTCTTTGGAATCTGAGAATGCAGCCAGATCAGCCCGGGGATAACGGGGCAGCATCTCCTGGACAGCTGATGGGGATGCAACCGCAGCCCCGGCGAGCAGGAACGCGCAAAAAATCACTCCGATCCGAAATACATCCATGCTATCTCACCCATCTCCCGATCAAACACTTCTACCCTGACCGCTACCATGTTCGCTGTGTCCAACCACGCTTCCTCGCCTGTTAAAAACGTGATGAGTCGGCCAATCAACGGCTGGTGTGTCACAACAAGTACATCGCCCTCCAATGCACTGAGCATTTCGCAAACTGCTGCTGGAGAACCACCAGGTGTCACCTCTCCAGACGTGCTGGTTCCGGTATCGATATGAAGCTCATCGCGCATGATTGCTGCGGTTTCCTGCGCCCGCACCAGGGGGCTGGCAATAACCGTGGGCTCATCATCCAGCTTCTCCAACAGGTACGTCGCCGCTGCGGCAACAGATTGTTTGCCGCGCTCTGTCAAAGGCCTCAGCTCATCGGTCGGCGCATCAAATGAGGCTTCGCCGTGCCGCATAAGGTAAAGCAGCCGCATATCAGGCATTGCTCCGACAGGTGAGTGGCTTCTCTAGGAATCGCACTACGAACCTGCCACAAACTCAACGTCGGACGCCTGTTCACTCATCTTCAGTTCTTTGCTGGCAACCGCCACAACCCTGCCTTCGAACGAGATTGCATAGAGGCCGTTGACTATGGGCATATAGAAATCCATCTGGTCAGCCTTATGCATGACGGTACGAACTGTATTGATGCCATCCGCCAGGCGCGGACCACTCAATACCCCCATCGGGTTGTGAGGTAACTCAACCCGGCGCCAAGAATTGCAGTTTTGCGCTTCATAATGCGAATTCCAGCTAGACCAACGGACTATACCCGAAGGTACCCTTCATTACATTGTACTTACATTGCAAGACGCTACAGCCCTTATATCTCCTATACATTATGGAGCTATGCGGGTATCTTTACCGGTTCAAAAGACGCAGGTTTTTGCTTTGTCCGATATTGTCGAAAAGCTGAAAGAGAAATCGGTGGCAGAGCTGACTGCAATGCTGCGCGATGTTCTGCTGAAGGCAGAAAAGAGCATCGTAGACCAGATCGGCGGTTTTCTTTCACTCAGCCAGAATCAGGACGAAGTTCTCTCGGCCTTTGCTCACAATATGAATAACTACTTTGATGAGCTAATGGACAAACCCATTGACAAAGTAGAGCCCGTCTACAATTTCGAGACACTGTCACTCGTTCAGGATGATGACCTGGAAATCATGGTGGCCCTCGAGGGCATGGTCAATGCTGCACGTAATGCACAGCTACCCAACTTCATCAGCTTTAACACCAGGCTCAACTCGCTGTTTGACAACAAGCGGATTGACGAATCCAGCAATCCACTGGACCCGTCCCAGATAGCAACAGCATTCAAAGATGCGATCTCTACCCTCAATATGGACGCCCAGAACAGCCTATCGGTTTACCGGCGGTTCAATAGTGATGTGCTGTTAAAGCTGGACAACGTATTGTCTTCGTCCAACAAACTGTTGATTGAACATGGCGTCATCCCTAATTTGGGTATGGATAGCGGCAGTAAACAGAAGCCCACTGCACGAAGTCGACCGCGCCAGACAGACCCGATTGGCTTCGGTACGGTAGAAGAAGACCCTTTCGAACCCGATGCCGAGACGCCTGAACTTTTCTCAATGATGCAGAACCTGTTGCATCCAGGGGCGAACCAGCCGCCGTCAGGTGCATCCAGTGGGATGCCGAACACGGGCCAGGGATTCCAGGCTCAACCTGGCGGTGGCACGCAATACGCAATCCCGACCTCGATGATTCCAAGCGGAACCCAGGCCGGGGTGATGACGCCATTCACGCCAGCACCAGGCGAACAGGTACAGATGGTAGACCAGGGCCAGTTAATGGCTATCCTGACCAACATTCAGAAAACGCTCGCCGAAAGGACAGGCAGTGGCGCGGGCACAGATAACACCGACGTTGTCGAGAAAATCGACATATCTTCAACCCTTGGTGAAATGCTGAAAGAAACCCAGCCGGAAGGTGTAGTAAATGCAGTAGACCGGCAGTCTTCTGACATTATCAACCTTGTTACGATGCTCTATGAGGCGATCTGGCAGGATGAAAGTGTTCCCATTCCTATCAAGGAACTGATTGGTCGTACCCAGATCACTATCATCAAGGTCGCGCTTTCGGACACGACCTTTTTCAACAGGGAGAATCACCCTGCTCGCTCAATTCTGAATGATTTTGCTGAAGCGGGTATCGGTTGGACAGAGGTTGAAGAACTCGAGGCAGATCCGCTCTACCAGAAAATTCAAGATCTCGTGCGACGTATCCAGAGCGAATATGATGGTGACGAAACTTTCTTTGCTGAGATCATCAAGGACTTTCGCCGCTTCAAAGCCCAGGAAGTTGCCAAAACCCGTGTTCTTGAACAGCGTATTCTCAAAGCCCAGGAACGCCAGGAACGCCTCGGAGATATTCATGAACTGGTAACACAGAAAATTGACGAGCGGATGCTTGGCCGTGGCATCGACAATTTTACCCAGGAGTTGCTGGAAGGACCATTTCACAAGTTTATGGTGATGCTGGTACTCAAAGAAGGTCCAGGCACCAACGCATGGAAGCAGGCGATAAATACCATCGATGTCCTGTTGTGGACGGTTCAGTCACACGAGCACAGTGGTGATAGAGAGCGCCTCGAAACGGTTAACCCACGCCTGCTTAACAACCTCCGCAAGGCGTTCAGGATTGCCCAGGTACCGGCAGAAGAAATTGATACGTTGATCACCCGTCTCAAGACCGTGCAGGACGCCAGTTTTGCGCCCACACCAGCGGTTAATGCCGCAGCAGTTGAGGCGAAAGAATTGGATCTGGATGCTGCAGCTGTAGCATCGCCTGCTGCTGACAAAGCCGGACAGGCTGTCGAATTCATTTCAGCCGAGAGCGAGACAGAGTCAGAGCCTGAAGAACTCACAGACAATGACCCAGAGGTCAAACAGGTTGACCAGCTACATGTTGGTATCTGGGTAGAATTTGTTGGCGAAGATGACGTATCTGTTCGTTGTAAGCTTGCTGCCAAAATCAACGCGATCGACAAATACATATTTGTTAATCGTCAGGGCGTTAAGGTCGTCGAAAAAACGCGGTTTGGATTGGCAAGAGAATTGAAGGATGGCACCGTCAAAATCATCAGTGACGGACTCCTCTTCTCCCGTGCGCTTGAATCCGTCATTGGTAACCTGCGTGAATCCCAGCAGGAACAGCATACCGGTGGCGCTTACCAACCCGGCAAAGAATCAACCACGGCCTGACGGCGCTGCAGGGCAGGCAAAGGCGACGCTTGTCGCCTTGCCGCGAATCCCCACATAAAGAATGACACGGTGACGGCCGTTCCCAGCGCCGTTCAATGGTCGACCAATATCAGCTACGCAGCTAACTCCAGCAGCAACTTGTTGAGACGTTGCACATACTCGGCAGGATCATCCAGCTGACTGCCTTCTGCGAGAGCGGCCTGGTCAAACAAGACCAGGGTCAGGTCGGCAAAACGACCTTCTTCAGTCTCGCGGTTCAGCCGCAGCACCAGTGGGTGCTCCGTATTGATCTCAAAAATGCGCTTGGAGTCAGGCACTTCCTGTCCTGCAGACTCCAGGATCTTGCGCATCTGAAGACCCATTTCATCATCCTTGAACACCAGGCACGCGGGCGAATCCGTCAACCGGTGACTGATCCGAACCTCTTCAACGTCATCTCCGAGCACGCCAGAAATACGCTTGATGAGATCTTCAAATGTCTTCTCAGCCTGTGCGCGCTCCTCTTTTTCTTCGCTATCCTCCAACTCACCGAGATCAAGGCTGGCACGAGCCACATCCTGGAACTGCTTGCCATCGAACTCGCTCACGTGACTCATTAACCACTCGTCAATCCGATCATATAGCAGCACAACTTCAATGCCCTTGCGCTTGAAGAACTCAAGGTGAGGGCTGTTTTTTGCCGTATGGTAGTTGTCAGCGGTCACATAGAAGATCTTGTCCTGCCCAGCCTGCATTCGGGACACATAATCATCGAGAGACTGATCCTGGGTTTCAGCGGTGCTTGAGGTCGTGGTAAAACGAAGCAACTTGAGTATTTTCTCTCGGTTACCAAAGTCTTCTGCTGGTCCTTCTTTCAGTACCTGACCAAACTCCTCCCAAAATTTCTGATACCCCTCCTTGTCCCTGGCAAGCTTTTCCAGCATATCGAGGCCGCGTTTGGTCAGCGCACTTCGCATTGAATCAATATTGGGATCTTTTTGCAGGATTTCGCGCGACACATTAAGAGAAAGATCATTGG
>CAYGNA010000107.1:0-10127 GCA_964351065.1 uncultured Pseudomonadales bacterium | reverse complement strand
CAATAAAGTCCAGGATAAATCCCAGCAGGAAGATAACCGCCATCACGATAATTGTTGCACCCACGACCCCGCCGGGCATGTCAGTGAAAATTTCGTGCACCAGGTCATCACCGCCATAGCCGCGGAACACCAGTGAAAATATTGACGCGCCAATCAGGATCAAAAAGACCATCGCCGTGGTGCGGGTGGCTGATTTCGCAATCTCCAGCAGGTCCGCAAACGAGATAGATCGTCCTGCAGCTGCCAGCAACATCGCACCCAGTGCGCCCACTGCCGCAGCTTCAGTTGGCGTGGCGATACCGGTAAGAATTGAACCCAGGACCGCCACAATCAGGACCAGCGGCGGAATAATGGCCTGAATCAGTTCGCCAGCAGTGACTGGTTGGGTTTCTGGTAGTGGTGGCGCAGCCTGTGGCTTAAAGAATGCCACTGCCGCGATGTAGAGCAGGTAGAGGACCACCAGCAGCAGGCCCGGAATGACTGCGCCGGCAAACAGGTCACCCACCGACACCGTTTTGGGATTGAATATTCCCATATTCAGTTGAGCTTGCTGGTAGGCGTTGGAGATAACATCTCCCAACAGCACCAACGCAATTGACGGCGGGATAATCTGGCCCAGCGTGCCCGTTGCGCAGATGACCCCGGTGGCCAGTCCCTTGTCATAGTTTGCTTTCAGCATACTCGGCAAACTCATCAGGCCCATCGTAACCACGGTTGCACCGACAATGCCTGTGCTCGCTGCCATCAGCATACCCACAATAGTGACAGCGAAACCCAATCCACCGGGCAGGCGACCAAACAGTTTGCTCATGGCATCAAGCAGGCGTTCGGCGATCCTGGATTGCTCCAGCGTTACACCCATCAGGATAAACAGCGGGACTGCAATCAGTGTCTGGTTGGTAATAATGCCGAACAGGCGGTTTGGCGTGGCAAACAGGAAGCTGGGCTCAAACCCACCGCTGACGATGCCAATCGCAGCTGCGATAAGCGCAGTTCCAGCAAGCGTCAATGCGACCGGATAGCCCAGCAGCAGCAGCACAAACACTGCACCAAACATAATGAGCGCAGCATATTCAGCCATGCGGGGTGGCCAACCTGGACAGTGACCGACAGATCTCTGCGATACCCTGAATGATGAGCAGCACCGCGGCCAACGGGATCATTGCCTTCAGCAGGTAAAGGGCGGGTAGTCCGCCAGGTTCCGGGCTGCCCTCTCCCATGCGCCAGGACAGGGCAACATAATCGAGACTGGTCCAGAAAATGAAGCCGGCGACCGGAAGCAGAAAAAGCAATGTACCCATCAGGTCAATGAGCGCCTGGAGCCTGGGTGAAAGACGCTGGTAGAGAATGTCCACACGCACGTGCCCCTGTGCTTTCAGCGTATAACCAATGCCAAGCATGAACACCGCCCCATGCATATAGATCACTGCTTCCTGAAGAGGGATTGCGCCTGTGCCGAACGCGTATCGGGCAATGACAACAATGCAGGTAGACACGGTCATCAACAGCGTCAATGGTGCAATCAGCGCGCCTGTCTTGTCTGCAAAGCTGTCTAGCAGGGAAGTCAGTCTTTCCAACCAAGGTTCTCCAACCTAGAACTTCAACCAAGGGCCTCCAATCGGGAGGGCTTCAGGAATCCAGTCTGCTGTGGCGACAAAAGCGCAGATTCTAGCACACGAGCGCAGGCCGCCTGCCCGTTGTCTCATACTCAATCAATTGCGTGAAACCTGCTGCCAGTCTCTGGAAGACGGGACCTGCGCCACCCACATCACGCCCCGCAATGGTTGCAACCGGGATCAACTCCGCGCCGGTGCCAGAGAGAAAACACTCGTCAGCGTTGAAGAGATCCCATGTACCCATGGGCTTCTCGGCTACAGGAATGCCGAGGCTGATTGCAACCTCGATGATTGCTGCGCGGGTAATGCCATCCAGCGCGCCTTCCGTGACCGGCGGTGTTTGCAGCTCGCCCTGCTGCACAATAAACACATTGTCTGCTGTCCCTTCTGCAACACGACCCGCGGTATTGAGAACAATTGCCTCGTCAGCGCCAGCCGCCTGTGCCTCCATGCGCCCCATAATCTGGTTGAGGTAGTTCAGGCTCTTGATTCGTGGATCCAGCTGGTCTGGTCCCAGCCGCCGGGTAGACGCAATGGTGCAGGCGACCCCGGCCTGCCGCTTCTGCGCCGAGACCATGGACAGTTCATCGACAATAATGATGGTCCTGGGAGAGTGACAGCTCATGGTGTCTATGCCCATTGAGCCTGAGCCACGGGTCACCACCAGGCGTACATAGCCGTCGCTACGATCAGTTGACACTATCGCTTCCATTATTGCGGCATGCATTGCGTCACTGCTCATCGGTAGGCTGAGACCAATGGCCCGGGCCGATTGCCTCAGCCTGCTCATGTGCTGGTCGTATCGGAAGATCTGTCCATGGTAGAAACGCAGGCCTTCGAAGACGCCATCACCATAGAGCAGGCCATGGTCGTTTACCGGAATTACGGCGTTTTCCAAACTGCACAATTTTCCATCTATGCTACATGCGAGCATTTATCTCTCCTAATATTTCAGCGGTATGCTTTAACCAAAAATACTATCCAATAGTGTCCGGTGACGTGTGTTGAATCTGTGCCCCTATCCGGTGGCTATCGGTCAGAACGTTACTAATCATCCGCCACAGGCGGGTTGCAGCCGTTCAGTGGGTCCTCCCCATCAATGTCACGAGCACCTTTCCGGCATCACCCTGCGACTTTCCAAAGTGCACAATATTGACCATTCTTTGCACCACCACATGCCATCAGAACAGGCAGGATTCAGCCGTAAACCGTGTGGTGGGTTCAACATCTCTTTCCGCTTTTTGTGCACTTTGGAAACGAATGTCCTAGTGGAGCCAAAAATCGAGCACTACCCCGGAAAAAATCGCGAGACCTACCCAGTGATTATTAAGGAATGCGATAAAACAATCGTCCCTGGCCCGCTCCTTCAAAAGGTATTGCTGATATATAAGCAGGCCGCTGGCCACTGCCAGCCCCAGGTAGTAGGTGCTGCCAACCTCGGCCTGACGTCCGACCAGCAGTAGTATGACAATAAACAGGACCTGCAAAACCCCAATAATCAGTCTGTCCATTTCGCCAAAAAGGATGGCGGAAGACTTGAGGCCGAGGCGAATATCATCGTCGCGGTCGACCATGGCGTACTCGGTATCATAGGCGACTGTCCATACCACGTTAGCAGTTGCCAGGAGCCAGGCGAGGACGGGAATACTGCCGGTGAACGCGGCGAAAGCCATCGGTATGCCAAATGAGAAGGCAATGCCCAGCACAACTTGTGGCAGATAGGTGTACCTTTTCATCAGTGGGTAAACAGCCGCGACCAATGCCGCGAGGAATGCCAGCCCAACCGTTAGCCAGTTGGTGGTAAGCACAACAACAAGCGCAATAAAGGCCAGCACCGCAGCAAAGATCACTGATGCCTCAATGGAAAGATCACCCCGAGCGAGTGGCCGATCCAGCGTGCGCTTGACCTCGCTGTCAAAATTGCGATCCGCGATGTCGTTGATGACACAACCTGCTGACCTGGTCAGCAGAACACCGACGAGAAAAACCAGCAGGAGATGCCAGCCAGGCCAGCCGTCCGCTGCAAACCAGAGGCCCGTGAGCGTTGGCCATAGCAGCAGGTAAATGCCAATTGGGCGATTGAGGCGGGAGACGGCAATGTAAGACGGCAACCTCGGAAACCTGGCCCACAAATTCTCCTGCAATCCAACGAGTCGCGCCAATTCTGGTTCCGCCAAGGGCAAATGGGTTAGTATACGGCGCTTGCCCTGCTTGATAAATCAGTGGCAAGTTGGCGCGTTCAAATAGTGAGATTGAGACCAAGATGAAAAAGTACCAGTGTATCGTCTGTGGCTTCATTTATGATGAGGCAGAAGGCTATGAGGACGAGGGGATTGCACCCGGCACCCTGTGGGGAGATGTTCCTGATGATTGGGTTTGTCCAGAGTGTGGTGTGGCAAAAGAAGATTTTGAAATGGTAGAAGTGTAAAGCCTATGGACCGAGCGGCATTAACCCGGAATATTCTGATAGGTATGACGCTCGGGATTGTTCTCGGGTCTCTTGTCCATGCCATGGACATACCCAACGACAATTTCCTGAAGGTGTTCTTTATTGACGGCCTGTTCGATATTGGTGGTCAGGTTTTTGTCATCAGCCTCAAGCTATTGGTTGTACCGCTGGTGTTTGTGTCGCTGGTGTGTGGCTCAAGCAGCCTTGGTGGCGGGTCGAGCATGGGCCGAATTGGCACCAAGACGGTAGCGCTCTATCTGTTGACGACGGCAATTGCATTGACGCTTGCCCTTACGGTCGCACGCCTGGTCGACCCGGGGGTTGGCATAGCAATGCAGACCGCCAGTAATTTTGTGCCGCCTGAAGCACCGCCGCTCAAGCAGGTCATCATCAACATTTTCCCGTCCAATCCCATTGATGCCATGGCCCAGGGCAATATGCTGCAGATTATTGTGTTTGCACTCTTGTTTGGCATTGCCATGGCCAATTGTGGTGAGGCAGGCGAACGCGTCCGCAAGCAGTTCGAGGACTGGAATGAGATCATCATGAAACTTGTGATGATGCTCATGAATGTTGCCCCAATTGGCGTTTTCTGCCTGTTGATTGCCCTGTTCTCCAACATGGGCTTCAGTGCGATAGCCGATCTGCTCAAATATTTCCTCTGCGTTGCCGGGGTGCTTGTACTCCACTTCCTGCTGACCTACGGACTGATGGTGCGATTTATGGCCGGGCTCAGTCCCATTGCCTTTATCAAGAATTTCTCGCCGGTATTGGCCTACGCTTTCAGCACCTCGTCTTCCAATGCGACCCTACCGGTTACGCTGGAAACGGTGGAACACAAGTTGGGCGTCAAGAACGAGGTAGCAGCCTTTACGGTTCCGCTTGGCGCCACCATCAACATGGATGGCACGGCCATCATGCAGGGTGTTGCAACCGTATTTATTGCCCAGGCGTTCAACATTGATATCAGCCTGCAGGGTTACATGATGGTGATCCTGACAGCGACGCTGGCCTCTATAGGCACGGCCGGAGTGCCCGGTGTTGGTCTTATTATGCTGGCGATGGTCCTGCAGCAGGTTGGTCTGCCGGTCGAGGGGATCGGTCTTATCATTGGTGTGGACCGATTGCTCGATATGATGCGGACCGCTGTGAACGTCACAGGTGACGCTACAGTTGCCACTATTGTTGCCAAAAGCGAGGGCAAGTTTGACCAGGCGGTGTTTGATCGGCCTAATCGTCCTGAGGGGTACACTATCTAATATCGCCGCTGGGTTTTTGTGTACCCCTTTAACCCTCTAACTTTCAATTGAACCGGCAAGAGGGAGGCCTGGATCGATGCCCGTTTCAACCGTCCTGTTTGACGCTGATGGCGTGATACAGGCTCCTCCACCCGACTGGTTTGCCTCGTGGGGCGCCCTGATCGAAGACTCGACCAGGGCAGAAGATTTTCTGAAAGACATTTTTGCCGCCGAATTACCTTTTCTAACCGGGGGCCCTGGACTCGCGTCAGCAGTCCAGTCCGTGTTGGACAAATGGCAATCCCACCGGTCGGTCGATGATGCACTCGCACTGTGGACACATATATCCCCGGCACCAGCCATGCTGGCACTGGTTGAAGCGACGCGTCGGACAGGCGCATCGGTCGCGCTTGCCACCAACCAGCAACCGCATCGTTACCAGTTTATGATCGAATCGCTGGCGTACAGGACGCGCTTTGACCATTTGTTCGTGTCTTGTGAAATGGGTGTTGCCAAACCCGCGCAGGCATTCTTTTTAACCATTATCGAGAAACTACAGCTACCCCCGTCGGCGCTGCTGTTTATTGATGACAATGCTGATAACGTCAGTGCCGCGGCAGCGGTGGGTATTAATGCCGCACTGTTCCACCTGCGCGAGGGAGAAGCCCGACTTGGGACCTTGCTTCGGCAGCATGGCATTGCGCTTGGCGAGTAAGCCTGGCTTGGCTGACGAGGCTTTGGCAGGGCCTGCTCTGCCTATGCACTGCCCGTTCAACTGAAAAAACCTAAAATTGCGAGGACACAGACACCATGGGACTGATTGCTGAAATTGTCGCGATGGAAACTGAAATGCGTCAGTGGCGGCGCGATATCCACGCGCACCCGGAACTTGGTTTTGAAGAAAACAGGACCGCTGAGTTTGTGGCCCGGAAACTGACCGAGTTTGGTATTGATGTCTACCGGGGAATTGGCAAGACGGGCGTTGTTGGTGTGCTGCGGGAAGGCAACGAGACCCGCTCGATTGGATTGCGTGCCGACATGGATGCACTGCCTATCCTGGAAGATAATAAATTTGCACACCGTTCCACCCATGACGGCACCATGCATGCTTGCGGCCATGATGGTCACACGACGATGCTGTTGGGCGCCGCACGCTATCTGGCCACAACTCGCGGGTTTCGCGGGCAGGTAAACTTCATTTTCCAACCGGCAGAAGAAGGCATCGGTGGTGCGCGTGCGATGATCGAGGATGGGCTGTTCGAACAGTTCCCCTGTGATCAGCTGTTTGCAATGCATAATGCACCGGGCCTGCCGGTTGGCAAGTTTGGTGCAACGCCGGGCATCCGCACGGCGGCGGGGGCGTTCTTTGACATTGAAGTCGTGGGCAAGGGCGCGCACGGTGCCTTTCCCGACCAGGGCGTGGACCCCATTGTCATTGCCGCAGAAATTGTGACCTCTTTACAGTCGATCGTTGCCCGCAACATTGCGCCGTCTGCAACAGCTGTGCTTTCTGTTACCCAGTTTCATTCGGGCGATGCGTACAATGTTATTCCGGGAACGGCGCGCCTGTCAGGGACCGTTAGGACGCTTTCTGTTGCACTGATGAAAGAGATCGAGCAACACATCGAACGACGCGCCAACGCAATAGCGGCAGCCCACGGCGGGACAGCAACACTCGATTTTCGTACGGTGTTTCATCCCGTCATTAATGATGAAGGCGCTACCCGGGTGGCAGCAGATGTCTGTAGCGGCCTGGCGGGCAATGACAATGTGTTGACCAATTCGCCCCCAGGCACAGGCTCTGAAGATTTTTCGTTTATGGCTGAACAGGTACCCTCCTGCTACCTTGTGCTGGGTAACGGTACCGATAGTGCACCGCTCCACAATTCTCTCTACGATTTTAATGATGCCGCGGCAGTTTACGGCGCCAGTTTTTTTGCCGGCATCGTAGAGCACGTATTGGCGCCCGGGTAACCTTGGTGCACTCGGTTTGTCTCGTTTGTGGCATGCGCGTTGACCCGCACATGCGCGCTTGTCCAAAGTGTGACAATCACCTCGACAAACAACATGACGGCTCAACAATCACTGTCGACATTGCGCACCATGGTGAGCGCGTTGGCGACGCAATCCGAAAAATGCAGCGCGAAATTGAGCAGGCAAGGCGTGGTGTTGCCATGCAGCTTAGGCTGGTTGTTGGCAGTGGGCTCATTCGTGATGAGGTGCTCAGTGCGCTGGGTGACTGCAAGTTTCGGGGAGACGTTGTGGACTTTGAGCCTGAGCCTCGCAATGCAGGTGCTGTGTTGGTCAGGTTGAAGTAGCTTCCCTGCCCCGCTCAATCAGTTTTGGGAGTTCGCTCATGTCCTTGAAGGTTGTGTAAGCGCCTGCCTCGAGCAAACGACTGCCTGCCATATAGGCAGCAAAACCAAAAACGCACATACCAGCTGAGGCGCCCGCGGTGGTACCCGTCGGCGTATCCTCCACTACCGCACAGCGTGCAGGTGAGACACCGAGCTGCTGGGCCGCGAGCAGGTAGATGTCTGGTGCCGGCTTTGCGTTCTTCACATCCCTGACGCTGAAAATACGATTCTCGAACCGGGGCAAAAGGCCCGTTGTGCCCAGCGTTAGCCTGATCTTCTCTGGCTCGCCACTTGAGGCGACGCAAGTCGGCAAAGTGATTGCATCCAGCGCGGCTTCAATGCCCGGTACCGGAACGACCTCATTGCGTAGCGCCAGTTCAGCCTCCTGGTGGTAATGCTCAAAAAATCCTGGCGGTGGCGGATGACCCAGCATGTCCGTAATGATGGCCATACACTGGCCGGTAGATTTACCCACGAAGTGTGTGAACATATCTTCAAGGGAGACGGTGAGACCTATGTCAGTCAGTAACGCGCAAAAGACCCGGTTGGTGATCCTCTCACTGTCCACCAGCACACCATCACAGTCGAAAATCACCAGATCAAAACTGTCCATTAATTTTTTTACTCCCCGGTTGTTCATTGCTTGTCTTCCAGAAGCAGAAAGTAAATCATGAACAGCAGCGATAAACCAAAATCAGGAGCTATGGGGTGAAAATTATTGAGCGCCGGGAACAGCTGTTTGGGAAGGGGGCTGCCCTGTTTTACCGGGAGCCGGTGCACATTGTGCGCGGCGACGGGGTCTTTCTCTATGATGCCGCGGGCCAGGAGTACATTGATATGTACAACAATGTACCCTGCGTCGGTCATGCCAATCCACACGTGGTTGAGGCAATGTCTCGACAGGCCGCCACGCTGAATGTTCACAGTCGCTACCTTCACGAGGGTATTCTGGACTATGCCGAACGGCTCCTTGCACATCATCACAGCAACATCGAGAGCGTGGTTTTTGCCTGTAGCGGCACTGAGGCAAACGAAATTGCGATGATGATGGCGCGCTTCGCAACCGGCGGGCGGGGAATTATTTGTACAGATGCGGCCTATCACGGTAACAGTGCTGAAGTGCGCAAACTGAGTCGGACCCGTGGCCAGGAGGATCCTGCTGGTGAGGTTCGGTCCATTCCTTTTCCCGAGCGTTACAGGCCCCTGCAGGAAGGCATGGATGATGCCGCGCTTGCTGACCTGTACCTGGATAGGCTGGCGGGCGTGATACATGGGTTTGAGAAAGACGGCATTCCCCTGGCTGGCATGCTGGTGTGCCCGATTTTTGCCAACGAGGGCTTGCCGGAAGTACCGGGAGAATTTATGGCCAGGGCAGCGGAGATGGTTCGCGCCGCGGGAGGCGTTGTTATTTCTGATGAAGTACAGGCGGGTATGTGTCGCACCGGGCGATGGTGGGGATACGATGTCGCGGGATTTGTGCCTGATATTGTTAGCATGGGGAAACCGCTCGGCAATGGTCTACCTCTGTCTGCGGCCGCGGCCAGCCGGGAAATTGTCGAAACCTTCCGGCGCGAGACGCGCTATTTCAACACCTTTGCGTCTTCGCCCCTGCAGGCCGCAACCGGCAACGCGGTACTGGATGTGATAGAAGGTGAGCGGCTCTGGGAAAACGTTGGCGATACCGGAGAATATCTGCTGCGCGGGATAACGGCGAGCACACAGGGTTATGAGAAGGTTGGTGAAGTTAGGGGCTTTGGGCTGTTTGTCGCTGTTGAGTGGGTGACCGATCGGGAGAGCAAAGCACCTGATATGGCAGGGGCGGTGACGGTCGCGAATCTGTTGAAGGACCGCGGGTTTCTGCTGAGCAATGCTGGCGCTCTCGGTAATGTTGTAAAAATCAGGCCGCCCCTGGTTTTCAACAAAACCCATGCGGACCGGTTTATGGAAGCCTGGCAGGACACACTGAGGGTGATGGATGTCACCTGACGAAACCCCTTTTTTGCAGCTGGTAGAAGATACCGCGCGCCGCTTTGGCCTTGATCCGGTTTCTGTGCAACTCGCCAGTCACTCCGAAAACCTGGTCTATCGAGTGCTTACGCGGTCCCAGGATACCTTCGCGATAAGGCTGCACAGACCTGGCTACCATACGTTAGCCGAGCTGGAATCCGAGCAGCAGTGGACATCTGCACTTAACGACGTTGGCATCAGTGTGCCGGTGGGCGAACCGGGTCCAGACGGGCAATATTATGAGCCCATTGTGCTTCCCACGGGTGAACAGCGTTATGCGGGCGTGGTGGGTTGGCGTTCAGGTGTGCCGCTCCTGCAGGCGCTGGCAGAAAATCCGGGGTTGGCGAAGACGACTGCCTACTATTGGTCTATCGGCCAACTGACAGCGCGACTCCATAACCAGGCAGCCGGCTGGCAGGTGCAGCCGCGCTGTGGGCGGCAGGTGCTGGACGGCGGGGGG
>CAYGNA010000106.1:0-10170 GCA_964351065.1 uncultured Pseudomonadales bacterium | reverse complement strand
AAGCAGCACGTCGCATATCCAACCAATGTTGGCTGCGTGGTATCCGTTGGCGGTGCCAGGTTCCCACTCAAGTCTGGTTTCAGCGACCGCGTTTGCAATGAAATCCATATCTTCCGATTTTCGCATGGGGATATTGGCAGACGAGGGAATACCTGCCTGATGACTCATGACTTCTGCAATCGTAATGTCCTGCTTCCCATGTTTGCCAAATTCGGGCCAGTGATCGGAGACACGATCCTCGTATTTGAAACGTCCTCTCTCAAACGCCTGCATCATCACCATGGACGTGAGCGCCTTGGTCGTGGATCGAATCTGGTAGATTGTTTGGTGGTCTACGGCTACCGATGGATCCGCCATAGTTCCGCCGCACAGAGCAAGTACCAGTTGACCACGTTTGTAGACGGCTAACTGGGCGCCGGGGTGATCTCCATCGCGCAGCATGCTGGCAAACACGTCGACGATATTGTCCAACCCATCACTCCTAAAGCCCTCCTTCTTCGCCTGAATGTCGTCCTGAAATCGATCAACTTTGTATTTGTTGTCTGCCGCTGCGGTGTTGCCAAAGGCTGACCGTGCGAGGAATGGCGCGGCTATGGCGCTGCCGAGGAATTTTCGCCGGGAATGTTTCATCTTGATTCCTTGTCTGGACGCTGGGTGAAACAATTATATACGTATACGTATTGAAGTCACATATTCAACTTCGTAAACTCCTGTGGCAGGTGATAAGGCAGTGAGCTACTTCCCAACAGGAAAAAGAGATGATGACGACGCAACTGTCACCGTCGTTCGCCCATGGTTGGTTTTGACACTGCAACGTGTCTGAACGGTTGTCAGTAGCTTGCTGCGGCTCGATCGATGAGGAGAAACCAATTAATGAATAGTCATTCGCTTGTATCTGAGCGCCAAACCTACGATCTGGTGATAGTCGGATACGGCTTTGCTGGCGCAATCGCCGCAATAGAAGCGCACGATTTGGGACTGTCCGTAGCCATATTCGAAAAATCGGATCGGCCTGGCGGCATTTCAATCTGTTCCGGTGGCGGGTGCAGAATTGCAACAAATTCGGACAGCGCGTTCCGCTATCTGCAGCGTACCTGTGGTGGCCTCACACCGGATCCTGTGCTCCATGTTTTTGCTGAAGGTATGACTGAGATCAGCGCGTATATGGAAATGCTGGGTCAGGTGAATGATTCTCCGTTACGCGAAATACCCTATGTTGGAAATTACCCGTTTGAAGGCTTTCGAGATCTGGGATTCGTGCAGTTCGCGCCCCGGGATGGTGAAGATTTTGATTCACTCTACCCACACGTAAAGGGGCTCCGAGGTGGTGTTCGGCATTTTGAAATCATCGAACTGAACATTGCACAACGAGGGATTCCGGTTTATCTGAATACCTCCGTAATTGATCTTGTATCTTCAGATGCCGGAGAGGTTACTGGCGTCATGGTCACGCAAAATCAGACCGAGGTCCACGTTGAAGGGAGGCGCGGCGTCATCCTGGCATGCGGCGGATTCGAAGGTTCCAGGGAAATGCAGGGGAATTTCCTGCAGGGGACCGGGATTCTGTCAGCAGCCTACAACAAAAATGTCGGTGATGGTGTAAGGATGGCGATGGCCGTTGGTGCCGACCTGTGGCACATGTGGCATTACCACGGGACCTATGGCATCAAGAGTCCGGACCCTTCGTACCCCTATGGCATCAGGCTCGCGAGACTGAGTGATTGGATTCCCGGAGAACCTTTTCCCGATGGCAATGAAATGTCATGGATCGTTGTTGATCAGTCAGGAAAACGATACATGAATGAATACCCGCCCTATCTTCATGATACCGGGCATCGGCCGATGGAATATTACGATCCGGCGATGATGGCGTACCCCAGGATTCCTTCCATCATGATTTTTGACGAGGTTGGTCGCAAGAGCGGCCCCATTGCAATGCCAACCTATAATGATACGCAGGTCCAACTCCACTGGAGCCGGGATAACCTCGCTGAGATAGCCAATGGATATTTTAAGGTTGCCAACACCATTTCTGAACTCGCTGACATGAACGGGGTTGATGAAGCCGTTCTGGCGACAACGATCGCGCAATGGAATGCGGCATGTGAGAAAAGCCACGACACGGATTTTGGTCGGCCAGGCGCCAGTATGATGCCAATCAGTTCTCCGCCGTTCTACAGCGCCGAGGTGTTCCCGGTGCTTTCCAATACCCAGGGCGGACCGATCCACGATCAGCACTGGCGTGTGCTGGATGTGCGTGGTGAGCCTATTGCCGGGTTATACGAAGCCGGTGAATTGGGGGGAATTTTTGGTCACGTTTACCTGGCTGGCGGTAATGTAGCTGAGTGTTACATAGGCGCATGGCGCGCGGTGCGGCATGCAGCTGGCAGAACCTGAATCAATGGTCATGGGTTCGGCTACGGTAGGAACGACGACCCGTGTTCAAGCCCGCCTGTTCGGACTGCTCGTCGTCAAGTGATTCAAACAGACGGTTTGCCAGTCGCTAAAAGTAGCGATGCTTTTCTAGCGATCGCGCCGCCTGATCGAACAATTTGTTGGCATCAACGGGCTTCTCAAAGTGTTATTGCTTTTGTCGGGTACGCTCATCCAGTCAGTTGGTGACAGGCAGTTGGATTGACTGTAGATTGACTTCTTGACTTGAATCAGAGGTGACAGAATCAATGAAGGCCAGAAGGAAGCAGTCGGCACCACGGTCACGCATGGCTCGAGCTGACCGGCGAAAACAACTTCTTGGCGTCGCAAACGAACTCCTGGCCAATGAAGGAATGTATGGGCTAACAATGGAACGCTTGTCTGAAGAGGCAAAGATCAGCAAGCCGGTTGTTTACAGTCATTTCCCGAATCGCAGCGAGTTGCTTGTGGCAATGCTTGCAGATTATTGGCAAGGAGTTGATCTGTCCCTGGTTGATTTTGACTACACACAAAGTTTTGAGGTGAATTTCAGATCACTTGTAAAATCCTATTTCGATTACGTTTCAAAAAAGCACGCAGCAATACGCCAGGTACTGTACAAGGTCGTTGAGGACCCCATCGTGGAGGCAGCAAGAAAACGACGGGAGCGCCAGGTAATTGACCGTTGGGGCGATCGCCTGTCGCATTTCTGCTCACTGTCTAAAGTTGAGTTGGAAACTGCTGCACTGATGTTTCGTGGCGTGCAGGCCAATGCTGCGTCTCAGATTATACAGAGTCCCAGAAGGCGAAAATATTTCGAAGAGATGACTATCGTGATGGGGCTTGCGCTTTTTTCTTCCCTGATGGCAAATTAATTGCCAAGGATTTACTGGTTGGCTGTCGCTGACGCGATGAACGCTGATCTGCTGATATCACTTGTATCGGCAGTCCCACAGCCGGTCAGTTGACACAGCGGATCGCGCTTCCTTCCCGCCAGGCACTGATGTTCTCCTGCATCTGAACCATAAGGCGCTGTCTCGATTCGATAGCGCCCCAGGCGGAGTGCGGTGTGACTATAAGATTCGGAATGGTGTTATCAAGCAGGGGCTCGTCAGCGGGAGGCGGTTCCACGCTGACCACATCAAGGGCTGCGCCGGCAATGTGACCCGAGCGAAGCGCGTTGGCAAGGTCGTGTGGCTTAACCAATCCGCCGCGCGCGGTATTGATGAGAAAGCTGCCACGCTTCATTCGACCAAGCGTCTCGGCGTTAATGATCTCTCGGGTTGATTCGGTTAGGGGACAGTGCAGGCTGAGGTAGTCAGCCTGCTCAAGTACAGATTCGAACGATAGCCTGCCGGGTGCAGGCAATTCACCTGGTCTTGCCGATACCAGTATCTCCATGCCAAAGGCCCTCGCAACTCCAGCCACGGCACTACCTAATTCCCCAAAGCCAAGTATGCCCAGTTTCTTTCCTGACAGTTCGGTAATGGGGTGATCAAGCAGGCAGAAGACACGACTGTGCTGCCATTTGCCAGCGCGAACGTCAGCCGAGTAGCTGATCAGGTTGTTGGACAGTGCCAGTATCAGGCTGATGGTGTGTTGGACAACCGAGGGTGTGGCATAGGCAACGGCATTGCATACGTCTACGCTGTTTTCACGGGCTGCACCAAGGTCGATGTTGTTGGTGCCGGTTGCCATCACGCTGATGAGGCCAAGCCGGGACGCGGCCTTGAGTTCATTAGCCCCGACAACAACCTTGTTGGTCAGGACAACGTCGGCATCCGAAATTCGCTCGGCTACTTCGTTGGGTGCGGTAAACTCATGAACTGACCATTCATCAAGCAGGGTGGTAATTGGTTCAAGGCTCACATCACCAAGGCTGTCAGCGTCCAGAATCACGCCTCTCATTATGTCTCTCTCCTGTTGTGTTGCCCCACTGGCCTAATTCACTTCCAGGAAATCGCGTTCAGGGAGCGTTCGGGGAATGGGGGATGGCAGCGTCTGGTACCAGTACGCAACCGATGCGATGTCGTCCTGCAGCGGCAGATAGCGGCGACCGGAGCGCCAGCCGAGAGCCTGAATTGTGACTTTGAGGTCCTCTGTAAAGCGGACAGGGTCTGAAATGTGCCAGCGATACATACCAAAGCGCTGCTGGCTGCTGTACCTGCCATCGGGTCGGATGACCTGATGCAAGCCGGCCTGGGGTGTTGTGTAGGTGGTATATCCACCCAGGTCCTTACCCAGGTCGAAGTTGTATGAACCGCAGAAATAATCCTCTGTGCCCGTTCCGCAAATCGTCGGGTACGCTTCATCCCCGTCTATATAGAACTTGATTTCACCTTCGCCCCACCAGCCCCGGTTGTTGACTCCCCATGCCATATATGTGCCGACGAAATGGCCCTGGCCAGAGACCTTGTCCAAAATGGTGTATACATCTTTGTAGGGTAGGGGATTGGTTCGGTTCCAGTGGGCGTGAAAATAGGCACAGTCTTCGGGTACGGTGGTGAGCGTGTAGTTGATCTGGTAGTAGAGGACCATGGCCTCGTCGGCGATGTTGGAGAGGGTGATTCTGCAACCGCGTCGAAAGGGCATTTCCCAGTAGCAGTTAAATGCGCTGCCAGGATTCACGCAGACGGCAAGAGACGAAAGCGGGGCGTACTTCCCCCAGCCCATCCCGAAGAAATCGCCTACCGGGCACTCGACGGCGGGCACTTCCTCGTCATCCCAGTAGATTCGCAGAATTGAGAAGCGCCAGTTGCCGGTTGGGGTCATCCATATCTGCTGGATTGCGCCCTGGTCTCGAATGTTTGCGAGTGTGAAGGTTTCGCCAGGTTCAATCACGACTGAGGGTGACACTTTCCAGCCTTTGCCGAGATCGCGCGACGCGTTGGCGCCCGTTCCCTCGGTAGCCATGGCGCCGCCACCCTTTTCGCCGGTCAGGTTTTCCGGGCTGATTGAGCGCGATTTGGCAGTTGAGAGGCGGCTCAGATTACCGAGGTTCATACCGAGGCCGTCAAATGCCATGATCGTCTACTTGCCGGGCTACTTGCCGAACTACTTGCCGAGAGCCGGGAAGTTCTTGTCCAACGCCTTGTTCCACTCATCAACGCGCGCTTGGTTGGCGGTTAACAACTCGTCTGCATCGCCGGTGACCTCAATCCTGATGATCTTGTCTCCCTGCTTGATGCTATTCACGACGGT
Source organism: uncultured Pseudomonadales bacterium (assembly GCA_964351065.1). Classification (GTDB taxonomy): domain Bacteria; phylum Pseudomonadota; class Gammaproteobacteria; order Pseudomonadales; family Azotimanducaceae; genus JANQJA01. The sequence goes on along the minus strand of CAYGNA010000106.1, from coordinate 4,557 downwards.
CTGGTCAGCCGCCGATTGAACTGCGCCAAACACGGAGTGGTTGTTGTCAAGGTGTGGAGTTGGTACGTGGGTGATGAAAAATTGGCTGCCATTGGTGCCGCGCCCGGCGTTAGCCATGGAGAGTTTGCCTGGTGCATCATGTCTGAGGGAAGCGACAAATTCATCTTCAAACCGGTAGCCGGGGCCGCCGGTTCCGGTTCCCGTGGGACAACCACCCTGGATCATGAAGTCACCAATGACGCGATGAAAGTTCAGGCCATCATAGAAGCCGCGCCGCGCCAGATTTACAAAACTGGATACGGTGACCGGGGTTTGCTCCGGGTAAAGAGTAAGGTTGATCGTGCCCTGCGTTGTTTCGATTGCAACTGAAATATCCAAGTGATGCTCCGCGTGAGAGGTGTAGGTTATCGTTGGTTGATTGCGACGTAGTCTCGGCTGTGCTGCCCCAGATATAACTGGCGTGGTCGTGCAATCTTGTAGGGTGCACTCAGCATTTCGTGCCAGTGCGAGATCCAGCCTGGCATGCGTCCAAGGGTAAAGATAACAGTGAACATTTCGGTGGGTATGCCGACAGCCTGCAACGTTATGCCGGAGTAAAAATCGATGTTGGGATAAAGTTTACGCTCGATGAAATAGTCATCTTCCCGGGCGATGGTTTCGAGTTTCTTGGCAATACGCAGTAATGGTTCGTCCTCGACGCCAAGTTCACTCAGCACTGACTGGCACGAGGCCTCCATGACCTTGGCTCGTGGATCAAAATTCTTGTAGACGCGGTGACCAAAGCCCATGAGCTTGAACGGATCATCCTTGTCCTTGGCCTTGTCTACGAACTCGTTGACGCGGCTCTCGTCACCAATTTCATTTAGCATGTTGAGCACGGCCTCGTTAGCACCGCCGTGGGCAGGCCCCCAAAGTGCTGAGATGCCTGCTGAAATGGCAGCGTAGGGGTTGCAGTCGGTCGAGCCAGCCATTCGTACGGTTGATGTTGAGGCATTTTGCTCATGGTCAGCGTGCAAAATGAAGATCCGGTCCATGGCTTCTGCAAGCGTGGGTGTCACACGTCTGGGATCGTCGCCAAAGCACATATGCAGGAAATTTTCGGCATAACTGAGCGAGGCATCAGGTGCAATGAAGGGTAGCCCCTTGCCGTGTCGGTAAGCCATGGCAGCGATGGTTGGGATCTTTGCGATGAGCCTGTGCGCGGTTAATACACGATCATCATGGTTAGTGATGTCTGTGTCTTCATGGTATAGCGAGGCGAGACCGCTGACAGCGGCGCCAACCATTGACATGGGATGTGCGCCGCGAGCAAATCCGTTAAAGATCTGCTGGAACTGCTTGTCAATCTCCTGATTGGATTTTATCGAATCAACAAATGCAGCGGCAGTTGCAGCATCGGGAAGTTCGCCGTTGAGCAGGAGATCCGCGACTTCCAGGTGATTTGACTGTTCTGCGAGTTGTTCGATGGGATAACCGCGGTACAGGAGAATGCCCTTGTCGCCGTCGATATAAGTGATCGTTGAATCACAGCTTGCGGTGGACAGGAAACCGGGGTCGTAGGTGAAGATCCCCTCGCTGATTAGTCCCCTCACATCAACAACGTTGGTCCCTTCTGTTGCTTCCATGGTTGCAAGCTCGACCGTCTTGCCGTCGATCGTAATCTGAACCTTCTGTGGCATCGTAAACTCCTGCGTAGTTTGAAAGCCACTGGTAGCGGGCTTCTCGTCGTGGTTTGGGCTTTGTTTGCGGCGGTAAGAACGCGCAATGATTTCAAAACCGCCCGTGCTTGTAAAGCCTCCTGAGTTGGCCTCCCTGCGTAGCTGGTGGTTTGTTTTTTTGCAGTAATAAACCTATGATTGCGCAACGCGAAATTTAACCCAACCGCCGGACGGCGTCGCGCATCCAACCGGATGTCGCAGGTGCTGTCGGACTTTCCAGTCGAGTGTATTTCAAGTGAAAAATGACCATCGCCCAGTTAATGTAAATCCCGGTGATCTGGCCCGGTTTGCCTGGCCCGTTACGGCCATTGCCTCAATCCTGCACAGGGTGGCGGGGGTGGTACTATTTGTAGCTATCGCCTTTGCGCTCTATGCCTTCGACATATCGATGTCGTCAGAGGCTGGTTTTGACCAATTGAAAGGTATGTTGGGCTCACCTCTTGGCAAGTTCATTACCTTTGGTCTGCTTGCTGCACTGGCATATCACTTCGTGGCCGGCATCAAGCATCTGCTGCTTGACCTTGAGGTTGGCGATACGCTCGAGGGTGCCCGGTTTGCCTCAAGGACAACGCTGCTCATCGGTGGGATCCTGATAATTTTATCGGGTATCTGGGTAATTCAGTCTTAAGGAGATCATGATGGTAACCCAAGTCACCAGTTTTTCCGGCAACGGTCTTGCCGATTGGATGGTTCAAAGGGTGTCAGCCTATATCCTGGCTGCCTACACAGTGTTGATTGTTGGCGTCCTGCTGCTTTCCGGCGAGATGACGTTTGTGGGTTGGCGTGACCTGTTTAGCCAGACCTGGATGCAGGTATTCACCCTGCTTGCACTGGTTGCCAGTTGTGCTCACGCCTGGGTGGGCATGTGGACGATCGGCACCGACTATATTCGCGAACATTATTTTGGCAGCGGTGCGGACGGCATTCGTCTGGTCTACCAGGTTGGCTGCATTCTTATTCTGGCTTGTTACCTCATCTGGGGTGTCAAGATCCTGTGGGGGAATTAAAGATATGAGCAAGCTTTCTGTGCTTGATTTTGATGCAATTATTGTTGGTGGTGGCGGAGCCGGTATGCGGTCCTCGCTGCAAATGGCAGCCAGTGGGTACAAAACCGCTGTTGTTTCCAAGGTTTTTCCAACCCGGTCGCACACCGTTTCGGCACAGGGTGGGATTACCTGCGCAATTGCCAGTGAAGATCCAAATGACGACTGGCGCTGGCACATGTACGACACTGTCAAAGGCTCTGACTATATTGGTGACCAGGACGCAATCCAGTACATGTGTGAGGTTGGTCCGCAGGCCGTGTTCGAACTGGAGCATATGGGGCTACCGTTCTCACGCAAGGAAAACGGGCGGATTTACCAGCGACCGTTTGGTGGGCAGTCGAAAGAATTTGGCAAGGGCGGCCAGGCGGCCAGGACCTGCGCAGCTGCTGACAGAACAGGGCATGCATTACTGCACACGCTTTACCAGGGCAACATCAAGGCGGGCACCGTTTTCTTCAGCGAATGGTTTGCCGTTGAACTGGTCCAGAACCAGCAGGGTGCAGTTGTTGGCGTTATTGCCATTTGCATCGAGACTGGCGAAGTGGTCTACATGCGCTCCAAGGCGACAGTGCTGGCGACCGGTGGCGCAGGACGAATTTACCAGTCAACGACTAACGCCCTGATGAACACAGGTGACGGCACAGGTATGGCGCTGCGCGCAGGTATCCCCGTGCAGGACATGGAAATGTGGCAATTCCATCCAACCGGTATTGCCGGCGCCGGTGTGCTGGTGACAGAAGGCTGTCGCGGTGAAGGCGGGTACCTGATCAATAAGGATGGCGAACGCTTCATGGAACGATATGCACCCTCTGCCAAAGACCTGGCAGGCCGTGATGTTGTCGCCCGGAGCATGATCCTGGAAATTATGGAAGGACGAGGTGCTGGCGAGAATGGGGATCATGTACTGTTGAAGCTGGATCACCTGGGCGAGGAGATATTGCATTCAAGGCTGCCCGGTATCACTGAACTTGCCAAAACGTTTGCGCATGTCGACCCGGTGAAGGAGCCAATCCCCGTTGTGCCAACCTGCCACTACATGATGGGTGGTACGCCGACCAACGTACATGGCCAGGCGATCCGCATCAATGCAAAAGGTGATGATGAGATTGTTGATGGACTCTACGCATGTGGTGAAGCCGCCTGCGTATCTGTGCATGGCGCGAACCGGCTTGGCGGCAATTCGCTGCTTGACCTCGTTGTTTTTGGGCGGGCTGCAGGTCTGCACATCACAGAATCCCTGGCAAGCGGTATCGCCAACGGCAAGGCATCAGAGAGTGATCTCGACGCTGCAATGGCACGCCTGAATCGCTGGAATGATTCTCCTGCTGGTGGTGAAGGTGTCGCCGCACTGAAAAAAGAACTGCAGTCATGTATGCAGATGAACTTTGGCGTATTCCGCAAGGAAGAAACCATGCTGGCTGGCGTCAAGAAGCTGGATGAGTTGCGTGACCGCATCTCGCGCGCGAGCCTGCCAGATAAAAGTGCCGCGTTTAACACCGCTCGTCTTGAAGCGCTCGAGTTGGACAATCTGCTTGAGATTGCCGAGGCGACTGCAATTGCTGCTGAAGCAAGAAGGGAGAGTCGTGGTGCCCATGCACGGGATGATTACACCAGCCGTGACGACGAAAACTGGCTCGCACACTCTATCTATGATCCAACATCCAAGGTGGTCACCAAGCGTGCAGTCAACCTTGAACCGGCCCTGTTGAAGACAGATAGCGATCTGCCAGACGGAATTTTTGTACCAAAAGAGCGAGTCTACTAATGCAAGTCAGTGTATACCGATACGATCC
>CAYGNA010000105.1:0-10368 GCA_964351065.1 uncultured Pseudomonadales bacterium | reverse complement strand
GATATGGCCGGGCCGCCAAAGTAAGTCTGCGATGCGCTCTGCAGCGCGGCCTCCAGAACGGGATGGGTCGCCGGCGCGTGCCAGCCGGCAGCGGGCTCTTTCATTTTGACTTGAACATCAACCCCGTTCGGCGGATTTTCCGTGAGCAGCTTTGTCACCTCTGCTGCAGCAACCGCGGCGTCGGTGGTTGGCGGCAGGCGCAGCGCAAACCGGGCGGTGGTGTACGGCCGCAGTACATTGCCGGCGCTGGCCGGATCTGGCAGCCCGTCAATGCCCGTAATTTCTAGCGTTGACAGCCAGGTGTTGTTCAGCACCAGTTCCACCGGGTCATTGGAGACGGGGCCACTTGAGCCGGCGTAGGTGTACATATCCCGGAAGTCCTCGGCGAGTACTGCGCCGGCCTCAATGGCTTCCAATCGACGATGTTCAGGAATCTGCTCGTTCAGGAACGAGGGCACAATTTCACCCGTATTTTCATCCTCCAGCCGGGACAGTAACTGTCGCATCAGGCGGAAGCTGGAATTGACGATACCGCCGGCGCCGCCAGAGTGGGCGCCCAGTTCCAGCACCTTTACCTGCAGATCGCCAACCAGCATTCCCCGCAGGGATGACGTAACCCAGAGTTGGTCATAGTTACCGCACATGGAGTCGAGCGCAATGACGAGGCTGGGTGTGCCAATTCGCGTCGCGAGTGCTTCCATATAGTGGGCAAGGTCCGGACTGCCGCTCTCTTCCGAGCCCTCAATCAGGACAACAATTTTTGGGCAAGGAAGTTTCTGTTCGTCCATGGCTTGCATGATCGCGATGGCGGCATAGACCGCGTAGCCGTCATCAGCGCCGCCGCGCCCGTATAGCCTGTCGTCCCGCCGCACGGCAGACCAGGGTTCAAGGCCTTGCTCCCAGCCGGTAAATTCAGGCTGTTTGTCCATGTGGCCGTAAATGAGCACGGTGTCGTCAATCGCGCCGGGTCGTTCAAGCAGCAGTGTGGGTGTTCGACCGGGCAGGTGATGCACGCTCACCTCGAGTCCGGCAACCTCCTGGCGCTTCACCCAGTCGGCAATATGATCCATCGCCTTCTGCAGAAAACCGTTTGATTCCCAGTCAGGGTCAAACGCCGGCGATTTTGCCGGTATCTCGATGTAACGGGAGAGACTGTCGATAATTTCTGTTTCCCAAAAGTCTTCAACAAACTCGCCCAGGCGCTCGGGTTGCATCTATGGTTACTCCCTTTCTAAAACTGATAGTTCAGTGGAACAGTCATTGCGGGTCGCGCGGGTCTGGTGGGCGGACCTGTGGATTCTGGTTCTCGCTCGAGAACTCGCCGTCGATAATGGTGCCACCGCTGCCACCTGCGTTGCTGCGGGTGCGGACAATATTGACGGCACCCAACAGCCCGCGCCGCATCAGCCAGCGCGCAATGGGTCGCCGCAGACCCGGGAGGATGCAGGCAAAGCCGATCGAGTCGGTGACAAAACCCGGCGTCAGTAGCAGGGCGCCGCCGATCAGCAGCATGATGCCCTCGAGCAGTTCGGTCTCGGGCAATTCACCACGAGACAGCTTTTCCTGCACACGTGCCAGGGTTGCCATGCCTTCCAGCCTGAGCAGCCAGATACCCACGGTCGCAGTAAGCACGACGAGCCCGATTGTGGGTAGCGCGCCGATTTTGCTGCCCACTTCAATCAGGATAAACATTTCGACAATGGGCAATGTGATGAATAGCAGAAGGGCGAGTCGCATAGCTGTTATTTGAGACAATGTGCCGTCCAGTGTACCAGTTTCATGCTTTCCATTTGTGGTAGATTAGGTCCGAATTGCTGCTGTAGAGAATCATGACTGAGAGCGTTATTGCGGGTGAGGCGGGTGATATCCACGTGCTGGTTGAGCCGGTCCCCGACGCCCGCGGCATGGCAATCATCTGCCACCCCCATCCGCTTTACGGTGGCACAATGCATGATTCAGTGGTTGCGGCGCTTGCCCTCGCAGCCCGCGGAGCACAGATTACGCCGGTACGCTTCAATTTCCGCGGTGTTGGCAGAAGCGAGGGGGCGTTTGACAAAGGTGTTGGTGAAACTGAAGACGTGCTGACGCTCTCTCGCTGGCTCTCTGAGGAACTGGGAGGAAGCACGATTTACCTCGCAGGCTATTCTTTTGGTGCAGGCGTTGCGCTAGCCGCGGCCCAGCGTCTGCAAGCTCGCTCGTTGGTCGTGGTCGCGCCGCCGCTCCAGATGATTGCACCAGTCACCGTGCCCACGCTGGCTGTACTGGGTGCGAAGGACCTGATTGTGCCGGTTGACGGGGCGCGATCGGCGCTCTCTGCCTGCGATGGTGTCTCAGTGAGCGTACTCGAAGAGGCAGATCATTTTTTTGCTGATAGTCTCGGGACTATTGCCGATGTAGCTGGAGAATTCCTGAATGGAACTTAAAGCCGTGAAGTACAGCGTGGCCGACTCGATTGCCACGATCACGCTCGCCAGACCACACCGAATGAATGCGTGGACCGGGCGAATGCATACCGAATACCGATGGGCGCTTGCCCTTGCGGAAGATGACAGGTCAGTACGAGCGATCATTGTGACTGGCGAGGGACGGGCGTTTTGTGTCGGCGCCGATAGCCAGGCGCTGGAGGGCCACGTTGCCAAAGGGGGCTACGATCCCGGCACGCCTGATCCGCTTGCAGAGCCAGGGTTTGGTGTGAGCGATTGGTTTGATGCGAGTTTTGCCTACCACTTTGGCCTGACAAAACCCGTGATCGCGGCGATTAACGGTCCTGCGGCTGGTGTTGGACTGGTCCTGGCGTGTTTTGCGGACATAAGGTTTGCGGTACCTGGTGCAAAACTCACCACGGCTCATGGCAAGCTGAACTTGCCTGCGGAGTTCGGTTTATCCTGGTTGCTGCCGCGGATGATTGGTCTGCCACGAGCCAACGATTTGCTGCTGACGAGTCGGGTCTTTCTCACGGACGAAGCTTTTGAGCTAGGACTGATCACCAGGCTGGTTGCACCAGAATCGTTGATCAGCGAAACGCGTGCCTATGTCCAGGACATGATTACGCGCGTCTCACCAGGTTCGCTGGCGCAAACCCGTCGACAGGTCTACCTCGATCTGCACCGGGATGTTGGGGCTGCGGTAAAGGATAGCGAACGACTGGTCAGTGAAATGATGACACAGGAGAATTACAGGGAAGGTGTGGCAGCTTTTCTCGAAAAACGTACGCCCAACTGGAAAGGAGACTAGCTGTTGAATACCCAAAGCGCTGATGCCGCGCCCTACTACCTGCCTGTTCATGATGAGGTGGAAATATTCCTGGCGGCTTACGAGCAGCGGCTGCCTGTCCTGTTGAAGGGCCCCACTGGCTGCGGCAAAACGCGGTTTGTTGAGTACATGGCTCATCGTCTGTACCGGGGGGATCAATCCGTACCAGCGCGCTCCCGGGTTGTTAACCCACTACAGACCGTGGCCTGCCATGAAGACCTCTCGGCGACAGACCTCGTTGGTCGTTTTCTGTTGCAGGGTGACGAAACCGTCTGGCAGGATGGACCGCTCACTCGCGCCGTGAGAGAAGGCGCAATTTGTTATCTTGACGAGATTGTTGAGGCGCGAAAAGATTCTACGGTGCTCATTCACTCGCTCACCGACCATCGTCGCATTTTGCCGATTGAGAAACAGGGCCAAATCCTGGCCGCGCATGAAAATTTCCTTCTTGTTATCTCGTATAACCCTGGTTACCAGAATGTTTTGAAGGATCTGAAACCGAGTACGCGCCAACGCTTTATTGCAATTGATTTCGACTATCCCGAGGTGGACAAGGAAGCAGAAATTATTGCACATGAAAGCGGTGTAGCCGCAGAGATGGCATCTGCCCTCGCGCTGCTGGGGCAGAAGGTCAGGCAGCTCCGTCAGCATGGCTTCGACGAGGGAGTCAGTACACGGCTGTTGATCTACGCCGGGCAACTTATTAGCCGTGGTGTACCCACGCTGCGCGCGTGCGATGTTGCTATTTGCCGGGCCGTGTCGGATGACGAAGACGTGCAGCGAGCGATTGGTGAACTGGTCACGACCATTTTTAAACAGGGCGAGATTGAACATGGCGAGGTCCATGGATCAAATAGCTGAAACCGCAGCTGAGCTAGCCGCCGTCAACAAGCGCGCCGCAGAGGCATTTGAGGTAGCAGCAGTTGCCCTTGCTGAATTGATTGATGCCGAAGTACATGCCGAGTGGTGCAACCTGGTCAGGGAAATATCTGGTTCTGGATGGCACGCTTTTGAGTCAGCGGCTGCCTACGTCGCGATCAGTGTACAGTTGGCTGAACGAGAAGGCCCTCGGTCGCTGGTACAACGAGGTAAGTATGGGGTGACCCTGTGTGGGTTTTCCTATGAACCCGGCGCAACTTATTTCAGGGGCGTTGGTGGGTTGCTGGGATCACCTGCGATGAATCATCTGGAGCTGATTGAAGTTGCCGGTGATGCCATCCATAGCAACTTCAGGCACGCGTCAAATCTTATCGCAGAATTCTTCAAGGTGGCGTTCAAACTTGCCGCCAGTCATGACCAGAACAGCCTTGAGCACTGGCGGTTGCTTGCTGTTGAAACCTCAACAGGAGAGCGCGGTGATATGGCTGCATTCCTGAATGCCAGCGCGGGCATAGACGTTGTTGACTGGTCATATGTCCACCGGCTGCGTGATCTTTCACTCGCGACAAGTCAGGAATATCTTGTTGTGCAGCCACGCCTGCATGCCGCACTTACCGGTGCGGAGGTTTCCCGCCTGGAAGCACTTGGTCTGGGATACGCCAGGTTCGAGCCCTCATTGGCTGTCTGGTTTGAGACTTTACTGACGCGATTTGCACTGCTGCCCGCAACCCAGCGCGATACCCTCCTCGAGGTGATGGAGGCAGTGTCCCTGGTCGCGCCCCGGGTCGAACTGGCGCTGGCGCTATTATCTGCAGTCGAGCGGTTGCCGCTTCGGCGGGCAAGTGTAGTCAAACAGTGGGCGAGGGGTGTCGAGGCGTTTCTGCCGCTGAACCTTGATACCGCACGAGCATACCTTGCAATGGATTCTGCCACGTCGAACGCATCACTTGAACGATTGATGGGCCAGGTAAACCTAAACGAAGTAAAGCGGGTGCTGCAGCTTTATTGTGAGGCGATAGCAGGTCGCCGACTTGCGATAGAAGAATTGGACGAAACGGCAGCCGGTTTCAGAGACCTGCCGTCAACTGACGGTCTCTCGGTTCACCTGCCACGGCAGGTCAATGTCTACCCGGATGCCAGGGACAATTTCAGTCTTTACAAGATTTCGCTGCTGCATCAGTTGGGGTACTACGAGTTTGGTACTTTTGATTTTGTCTCCGCAGGCTCCTGGGTTTCTTTCAAGGATTACTTCCGGACTTTTCCAAGCCCTGCCCTGGCTGCGCAGGTATTCCAGGTGCTCGAAGACGCCCGTGTAGATTGGTCACTTGAACGACGTTATAAAGGTGCGGCCGGAGACTTGCAGCGTTTTAAGATGGATGCACTTGCAGAACTCGACATCGACCATGCCACGTCACCTCTGCACTACTGTCTGCTTGGCCTTGTGACGTTGAGCCTCGATGGGGAATTGACGCCTGAACTGTCAGCGCTACCCGCACTTCAAGCGCTTAAAGCACAAATTGACCGGCTCAGGCCTGCTGCAGCCGATATTTATTTGACCATGGAGGTGTTGGCCGCCTGCCTCGAGATTATCGAGGCGGTGAACATTAATCCGTCAGCTGATCCTGCCGCAGAGCAGGAACCTGATTTGCAAAAACCAGTCGATCGTCCATTACCGGTGCCTGTACCGATCAGTTACAGGGGTGAGCTTGAGCCTGACCGGGTTCGGATCAACATGGCGTTAATGGAAATGGAGGAGCAGGATGTCGACACGGGTGATGGCGCTGAACAACCTGATGCATCAGGAGAGGCGCCAAACCTTCGCGACATCCGCATTGAGCAGTTGAAGCAGGGGGATGTGCAGAATGCTGTAGGGCTGATGATCACCGATCTTGATGGTATGGATACCGAGGGTGACAGCAACAAATCAAAGCAGGATCTCGAAGAATTTCGTGGGCTTGTTGATGGCAAGGCCAAGGCACCAAGTGACCGGGCCTTCCAGTACGATGAATGGGACTGTGTTATCGCGGACTATCGGCGGCGCTGGTGCACGCTCTATGAGATCAGGGATGTGGAGGAGAAACCGGAGTTTGTCGAAGATACCCTGCGCGACCTGGCTTTCGTTGCCAGAAATGTCAGGCGTCAACTCGGCAACCTGCGCCCGGAGATGCTGCGCAAGGTCAAGGGAATGGATGATGGTGAAGAACTGGACCTGGAGCGTGCTATCGAAGCCATGGTCGATCGTCGGGCAGGGTTTACCCCTTCCGAGAAAATCTACATCCAGCGCATCCGCAAAGAACGGGATGTCTCGGCGCTGTTCCTGCTGGATATGAGTGCGTCAACGGATGATCGGATTCCAGCGGCAGATACCGGCGCTGCGCCGGTAGTAAATAGTTGGGAAGACGACGACTTTCTGCATGATTATTATGGTGCAGGCCATGAGGTGGATGAACGCAAGCGCATCATCGACCTGGAAAAGGAAGCCGTGGTGCTGATGGCAGACGCACTCGAGGGACTGGGTGACAGTTACGCGGTCTGCGGCTTTTCCGGTTACGGCAAGGATCAGGTGGACTTTTATCTGTGCAAGGATTTTGAAGAGCCCTACAATCATCGTGCCAAAGGACGTATCGGTGGGATCAAACCCTGTCGCAGCACGCGAATGGGGCCTGCTATTCGACACGCTGCAGCGCGCCTTGTGGCAACTGAATCCCGCATCAAGGCGCTGATAATTATCAGTGACGGTTACCCGCAGGATTTTGACTATGGTAAGGACAGAAACAGCCGTGACTATGGCGTCAAGGATACAACCATGGCGCTGAGCGAAGCGCGCCAGAAAGGCATCTCGGCGTTTTGCCTGACGGTAGATCCGTCCGGTCATGACTATCTGCGCGAGATGTGCCCGGACCAGCAGTACATGGTGATTCAGGATATCAATCAATTGCCAGATGAACTTTCGAAAGTCTACAGGAGCCTTACAGCATGAACAGTCTCACCCCTTTCCATCTCGCGATCCCGGTATCTGATCTGGTGCAGTCACGTGCGTTTTATGGTGACCTGCTTGGGTGTTCGGAAGGGCGCAGCAGCGAGAACTGGATCGACTTCAACCTGTTTGGCCACCAGTTGGTGTGTCACCGGGTCGATGGCACGGCGAGTAATCCTCCGACCAATCCTCCGACCAATCCTCCGACGAATCCTGTTGATGGTCATGATGTTCCAGTACCTCATTTTGGTGTGGTGCTAACGATGACGAAATGGCGTGAGTTGGAGCAGCGTCTGGTTGAGCGTGAGGTGGACTTCGTGATTCCTCCACACATTCGATTTGAGGGGCTGGTTGGTGAGCAGGCCACCATGTTTTTCTACGACCCAAGTGGCAATGCGCTGGAATTCAAGGCGTTCGCTGACATAGAAGCTGAACTTTTCAGGAAGTAGCGCTGCATGCAGGATTCACCATGATCCATGCCAGGACATTCCATCACAGGACATTCCATAACAGGACATTCCATCACAGGAAGGGCTGGAGGACTTGCGTTTGAGAACGCCGCAGGAGAAACGCGTTACAGTAAATGGCATCTCGCTTTGTTATTTTGAGTGGGGGCAGGCGAGTTCACTTCGACCGACGATCCTGCTGGTTCATGCAACCGGCTTTCATGCCCGCTGTTTTGATGCAACTGTGGCGCTGCTGCCCGACTTTCACGTCATCGCACCCGACATGCGTGGGCATGGCCGAAGCGACAAGGCGCCACCCATCGAATGGTCCCAGTTTGGCAGCGATCTGGCAGCGTTTGTGCGTGTGTTGTCACTATCTCACCTGGTAGCAGCTGGACATTCCATGGGCGGACATTCACTGGTTCAGGCGGTCGCTGCCGAGCAGGCACGGTTCCACTCACTGGTACTGGTAGATCCCGTTATTCTTGCCCCGACAGCCTACGCGACGAAGGCAGACTGGGTTGATGCGGAGGAACACCCGGTAGCGCGGCGCAAGAATGTCTTTGTATCTGCTGATGCGTTTCGGGAAAACCTCGAGGGACGAGGCAGTTTTGCGTTATGGGAGCCGGCCGTACTGAAGGATTACTGTAACTTTGGGGTGTTGCCCAGGGCGCAAGGGGAGGGTTATGAGCTAGCCTGCCCACCGCTGGTTGAAGCCACGATCTATATGGGTAGCACGAGTCACAACATCCTTTCCCTGCCGCCTGCGATACAGTTACCAGTGACGGTGCTCCGCGCTGTGGCGCGGGACGAAACCCGGGTTGCGGTGGACTTTAGCAAGTCGCCAACCTGGCCTGGTCTGGCCGCGCTCTTTCCGCAAGGTGTTGACGTCTACCTGCCTCACCTTTCGCACTTTATACCGATGCAGGCCCCTGGTGTGCTTGCCCAATACCTGCTGGCGTATGCCAATAAATTTGAGGAACAAAACGATGACTAGAATGACAGGCGGTGACGCTGTTGTTGAAACGCTGCTCGCATTTGGTGTTGACCATGTCTTTGGTATCGTCAGCGTGCATAACATACCAATTTATGATGCCATCCTGCGGCGTGGCGGCATCACCACGGTAGATGTGCGTCATGAACAGGGTGCTCTGCATGCGGCTGATGGATACTCACGCGCAACGGGCAAGCTCGGTGTTGCGATCACCAGTACAGGTCCTGGTGCGACCAACGGTATGACCGGTTTGTTTGAAGCCGGCTTTGCGTCGTCCAGGGTGCTCATGATTACCGGGCAAACCGAGACGCAGCACTATGGTAAGGGCAAAGGTGTGCTGCATGAGGCTGAGAATCAGCTTGATATGCTGCGTAAGGTCACCCGCGTTACAGAAAGCCCGCGCACGGTGCAGGCAGTGCCTTCTGCCCTGCAGCGTGTGATGCGGGACATTCTCACGGGCAGGCCCCAGCCCGGTGCCATCGAAATTCCGGTTGATTTGCAGTACGCAGAATTGGACTTTGACCAGCCGGCTCCCTATGAGCCGAGCGCACTGCCACCAGTTGATGCCGCTATAACAGCCGCAGCGACGCGCATAGGAGAAGGCTCCCGGCGAATAATTATTGCCGGTGGTGGCGTCATTCGTGCTGATGCCAGCGACGCCCTGGTTGCGCTGGCAGAAAGGTTGGAAGCACCTGTCTTTACCACCATCAACGGGCGGGGAGCGATCCCTGAAAATCATCCCCTTGCCGGTGGCACCTTCCTCATGGCGGCGCGCGAGGCAATCGCCAGTGCTGATGTGGTGATCGCTGTTGGCACCCGCTTCCAGGGTGGAAGTACAGGTAACTTTTCGCTCGCAATGCCCGGGGATCTTGTCCACATTGATGCGGATCCGCACATGATTGGCCTAAACTATCGCGCGGCGTTCCCGGTAGTTGGCGATGCGCGCCTGGCGCTTGAATCACTGGATGCGCAGCTTAACGCTGAGCCTGGCGACGCGGATTTCCGTGAGGGCGTTCTGGCCGCAGTGGCTACCGCGCGAGCGGGGGTGCGAAAGCGCATGGGACCTGACTTCGAAGTAGTGATGGATACCATTCGTGAACATTTGCCTGTCGACGGCAATATTGTGCGAGATGCAACGGTACCTGCCTACGTGTGGGGTAACACGTTGATTCCGGTGCTGCAGCCAAAGACATCACACCACAGTACATCGGCGGCAATTGGGCCCGGTCTGCCGCTGGCGATAGGCGCTGCGCTTGGCAGTGGTACTCGCACGGTACTGATTCAGGGAGATGGTGGTTTTATGCTGAACCTGTCAGAGCTGGCGACTGCTGTGCAGTACCAGGTGCCCGTGGTGATATGCGTTTTTAACGACAAGGGTTATGGTGTGCTCCGTCGTATCCAGGCCGCACGCTTTGACGGCCGCAACACCGGGGTAAACCTGGTGACGCCGGACTTTGCCATGGTGGCGCAGGCAATGGGCATGAAAGGGGTGTCTGTGGCGGGAACCAAGGAGTTTGCGGCTGCTTTTCGGGAAGCCGTGACCTACGCCGGCCCGGTGCTGCTGGATATCGCCATGGATTCACTCGAAAGCATGAACATGGGCATTAGCTAGTGGCGTTGCTGCAAAAACCAGTGTTGGCGGTGACCATGGGCGATCCCGCCGGGGTTGGTGCCGAGATTGTGGTAAAGACATTTTCAAATCCAATTGTGTTCGAACGCGCCCAGCCGTTTGTGCTTGGTAACCCCCTGTGCCTGCAGGCAGCAATGACCCAGACGGGTGGCCAGTTGCCGATTCGGGAAATTGCTGCCGCAGCGGCGCG
>CAYGNA010000104.1:7852-10381 GCA_964351065.1 uncultured Pseudomonadales bacterium | reverse complement strand
TCTCGTATCCGTCTACAGTAAGATGTTTGATTCGGGAATCGGCGATCAGGACTTCATCCGCCAGGGTTGGCAGTATGGATAGCCATGGCATGTTGTCACGGTCATACAAAACGTCTGCGGCGATTGCCAGATCGACCGTTTGATCCAGCAAAGCCAGGTCGTCAAGCATCGTGAGTTTCACGCCAGCGAGTGCGGCATTGGCCAGGGTTGCATCAATGGCAAAAGGGTCGTTGTCGCAGGCGATGACACTCGCAGCCCCTGCCAGGCAGGCAGCAATGCCAACCACTCCTGAGCCACAACCTACATCAAGGACCTGTTTGCCTGCGACCTGTTCAGGATGGTCCAGCAGGTAACGTGCCAGTACCTGCCCACTTGCCCAGCAGAATGCCCAGTAAGCCGGTGCGTTCATGATGCGAATCATCTCATCAGTGTCGAGACGGCCACGCGGGTAATCCTCGCTTATCAGGTACAGGTATATTTCCGGGGCAAGCGGTAGTGCCGTTGCCTCGATCCTGGCGGAAGCAATAGTGCTGCGTAGATTGTTCAGGACGCGTTCGGGAGTCATGGCGCGAGATGATGGACTTTGCGACCACCCGTTGCAATCTGTACGATTGGCCGCATGCAGCCATCAGGAGAAGAGCAGTGACGATAGATTTTACCTTTAGCCAGGAAGTGGAAGATGCGCGCCAGATGATGCGTGACTTCCTGCAGAACACGGTCAAGAAAGAATTTGCGGCCATGCGCTACAACAAGGATGCAACCCGTGAAGACTGGTCCAGGCTTGTCAAGGATCTGCGGGGCAAGGCCCGCGCTGAAGGCTTCTGGTTGCCACACATGCCGCAGGAAGTGGGTGGTATGGGGCTTGGTGTCACCGCTGTGGCTGCAGTGTCAGCAGAAGCAGCAAAAGTGCCGATGGGACCGTACATTATCAATTGCCAGGCCCCGGATGAAGGCAATATGCACACGATGCATCACTTTGCCACGGAGTACCAGCGCGAGAAGTTCCTCAAGCCCCTGCTTGAGGGCACAGCGCGTTCCTGTTTTTCCATGACTGAACCGGAGGTAGCGGGTTCAGATCCAACCTTGATCCAGACCACAGCGGTTGAAGATGGCGATGACTGGGTCATCAATGGGCACAAATGGTTTACCTCGGGTGCCGCGGGGGCAGATTTTGCGATTGTCATTGCGCGCACTGACCCGGATGCATCGGTACCCCAGGCAAGGAATTCAGCGTTTATTGTGCCGACCGATACGCCCGGATTTGAGATTGTCCGGGATGTAGAAACGATGGGTGGTCGACACAACCATCCTGAAATCAAGTACACCAACGTGCGGGTACCCAAAGAGAACATGCTGGGTGAGCGCGGTGGTGGCCACAAACTCGGTCAGGTCAGGCTCGGGCCTGCCCGACTGGCACACTGCATGCGCTGGCTCGGACAGATTGAAATGGCACTTGAGATGTTGATCGAGCGGGCACAGAAGCGGTTCTCGCACGGGTCATATCTCTCAGAAAAACAGAGTATCCAATGGATGATGGCTGACAGCGCGATGGAGTTATACGCTTCCAAGCTGATGGTGCTGCACGCGGCTTACAAGATTGAAAATGGCCTGGAGTTCAAGCAGGAAGTTTCGATGGCCAAACATCATGTTGCCAACACACTGTGGCGGGTTATCGATCGGGCCATGCAGGTGCATGGCGCACTCGGTTACTCAACCGATACGCCGCTGGCTGGCATGATGCAGCAAGCGCGTTGGGCGCGGCTTGCTGACGGGGCTGATGAGGTGCACCAGATGCGGATTGCTGAACTGCTGATGAAAGCCTATAACGATGATGGTTCGATTAACCAGGGTGTTGGCGGACTGCCACTGTGAAGTCGGCGATTCTTTTTTTACTCGTTTGTCTGTCCCTACCCGTTTTAGGTACCGAAGCGCGCCTGCATGAGATTGCGGGCGCACCTTCTGCCGATCGGATCGAAGCTGATATCAGGCAACTGGCGGGGTTTGGCACGCGGCATACGCTGTCGGAGACCGTCAGTGACACCCGGGGTATCGGCGCCGCACGGCGTTGGATTAAGGCCGAGTTTGACCAGATTTCACGTGAATGTGGTGGCTGTCTCAAGGTCCATTTTCAGCGCGAGGTTGTTGAACCCCAGCGACGAGTGCCTGAACCGACTGAAATCGTCAACGTCATTGCGATACTGCCAGGCACCAGCGACCCCAGTCGTTATGTCATCATGTCCGGTGACATTGACTCCCGGGTGAGTGATCCACTAAACGGCGATGATGACTCACCTGGGGCCAATGACAATGCGTCGGGTATGGCGGGTGTCATTGAGGCGGCGCGGGTGCTGTCAAAATACCGATTCCCTGCCTCTGTTGTGTTTGTTGGTCTCTCTGGTGAAGAACAGGGACTGATTGGCGGCGGCATCATGGCGCGCCAGGCACGGGCGGATGAGTGGCGTATCCAGGCTGTGCTCAACAACGACATGATCGGCAACATCAGTGGGATCAATGGCGTGACAGATAACA
>CAYGNA010000104.1:0-7842 GCA_964351065.1 uncultured Pseudomonadales bacterium | reverse complement strand
ATAACACAATCGCAAGGGTGTTCTCCGAGGCCACGCTACCAACTGAAACGCCGGAAGAAGCGCGCACCCGACGTTTTACTGGCGGTGAAGTTGATTCACCGTCCCGTAATCTGGCGCGCTACATTGACCGAATTGCTGATGAATACATGCTTAATCTCGATGTAATGATGATCTATCGTCTGGACCGGTTTGGCCGGGGTGGTCACCACCGGCCCTTCAATGAAGTCGGCTTTCCCGCAGTCAGAATTATGGAAACCAATGAACATTATGATCGGCAGCACCAGGACTTGCGGGTTGAAGATGGCAGGCCCTTTGGTGATGTCATTGAAGGTGTGAATTTTGCCTATGCTGCAAAGCTGACTGCGCTCAATGCAGTATCGCTGGCGTCCATGGCATGGGCACCGGCCCCACCCGGCGAGGTGTCGATTGAAGGCATGGTTTCACCTGATACGACGCTCAAGTGGGAGAAAGTTGCCGGCGCCGTACGCTACAAAGTCTATTGGCGCCTGACCACTGACGCGCAGTGGCGCTGGTCAAGAGATGCCGGTGATGTGTCCAGCTATACCCTGAATAATGTGGTCATAGACAACTACATCTTTGGTGTCGCCAGCGTCAATGCTGATGGCCTCGAAAGTCCGGTTGTCTTTCCTGGCCCTATCGGCAGGTTTTTCTAGTCCCCGTTCATTTGCGTGGGTCTTGTGCCCGGCCTAAACCATCCCCGGGGCATCGTCTGGTGCCTCATGCAGGCCGGGTCTCGCCCGGTCTGGCAGGGTAGGGTCGATGGAGCGGTAGCGGTAAACCTCACCGTCCTGAAATCGTTCGATCCGTTGCCTGGCCATGAGGCAGTGCAGGTGGGCGATACACTCGCCCAGCGCCATAAAACGTGAGTGGCCATCGAGTTCCCGGGCAAACAAAAACGGCAGCAGGTCAATGGCAACCTGTGGTTCCACGCAGTTTTCCTCAAGCACCAGCATTCGGTCTTCATGATGATCAATAAGCTGCTGCAAACGCTCTTGCACACCATAGAAAGGCAGGTTGTGCGCGGGTAGTACCAGGATATCGTGAGGCAATAGTGTCTTGAAACGTTCGTGGGATTCGAGCCAGCCAACCAACGGGTTGCCAAAGGGTTCAGTCGGCTGGACACTGACGTTGGAAGTAATCACTGGCAGAATCTGGTCACCGGAAATCAGCACCCGCCGCTCCTTGCTATACAGGCAAACGTGTTCAGGCGAATGTCCGCAGCCCACCATGACCTGCCACTCATTCTCGCCGATGTTGAGCGTGTCGCCATCGGACAGCCGAATGAAAGAGGGGGGCAACGGTCGGTCTTCCGGCATGGGCGTAAAACTGCTGCGTGATTCGCGCATCTGCAGGAGAAAGTCTGGTTCGATGCCCGCGCGCACGAAGTATTCGGACATCTGCCAACTGCCACCACCGTCTCGCATCATGTTGCCCATGGATCTGGCCTGGTAGTACTCACCAAAGCTCATATACAACGGTGCCTGCCAGTGCTCGCAGATAAATCCGGATTGCCCTGTATGATCCGGGTGCATATGTGTGCAAATGACGCGTGTTACGGGCTTGCCACCCAGTGCCG
This sequence comes from uncultured Pseudomonadales bacterium, assembly GCA_964351065.1. GTDB lineage: Bacteria > Pseudomonadota > Gammaproteobacteria > Pseudomonadales > Azotimanducaceae > JANQJA01. The sequence goes on along the minus strand of CAYGNA010000104.1, from coordinate 6,245 downwards.
TATCAAATATCTGTAACCAGAGGTCGCGCGTTTCTTCGCCACGGATGCCAGTATCTACCACAGTCCAGCTGTCACTATCCTCAAGCAGGTACAGGTTGATGTACTTGAGTGACATTGGAAGAGGCATTTGCAGCCAGAATACCCCGGGTGCAACTTCCTGGATTTGGCCAAGATCGGGTGGAGCCTTGTAGGGATACTCCAGGGTATTTTCGATCATTTCGGTTCCACAAACTGAAAAAATCATCATACACGATATCGACAAACGGCTTTGTCCCGGGTGCAGGTGGTCTGAAACCATCAAGGTTTTTGTCGAGTTTGTGACGTGGTGCACGAAATCGGAAAGTCTTGCGTTCAGGTGATAGGAAATTCCCTGCGGTGGTGGTTATATGGTTTCCCGGGATCAACTTTTGAGTTTGTGGGCCAAACGCAAAATGACTGCAAAAAATACAGCGGAAGTAGTTCATTTACCCTCAGCAACCGTCAGTCGACGGGTCGAGACGGTCAAAAAGGTCAAGGGATCTGTTGAGGTAAGGCTGCGGCTTCTGATGACCTCACTCTCCGCCAATGTTGCGGATGCGCTTTTTGAAGAAATGCGCCATCTCGATGAAACGTCGGCGATGGAAGTTCACTTTAACGTCATGCGTTCACTTCGCACCGAACAGGATCAGTTGTGGGCGCAGTTCTCATCGCAACTGAACCGATCCTGGCTGGCACTTGTTAACCGCCGGGACAAACAGCCCGTACCCGACGCACCCCACGACATTACGGTCATCCTGCGCGGTTACAGCGACAAGAACTTGAACCACTACAAGATTCTGCTGGAAGAATTGAGGCAGAGGTTTTCCAGCCTCTCCAACAGGACGGTGTCCTTTCATCCGCTGCTGCCCGGAAATTTTTACCTCTGTTTCTGGCATGCCACAGAAGTACTGGATCTGACTTATTCGGAACGAAAGTTGCTCCTGCCTTTGTTCAATCGGTTTGTGATGGACCGGTTTGGCCAGATAGCTGCGATCGCTAACCAGACGTTGGCAGAAGCACGTATACCGGCTGAATATGAGCAAAAACCCTAGCCACAGCTTGCCTGGGTATTATTCATCATCAATGTTGACAACGCTAAAACTGCGGTTGCCAATCTGCAGTCGGTAACGCTTCCAGCTGTCCCGGCCAAGTACACCACTTTCTTCAACAGTCACCGTTGTCCCGGGCTCGTAAGATGTTCGGCTGGCTCGGGATTCCCGCCAGATACTGCCGTCATCAAGGAAAAACACCTGGCGATTGTCGATGTTCTTGCTGATTCGCTCGATTCGGGCTGTTTTGGGGTAGGTTTGCTCGTGTTGCGCGGGTACTGAAACCACTGGTGGATTAACTTCTGCCGCAACCGGCGTTCTTGTTGTCGCGGTGGGTGCGGCCGCATCCACCGTGGCCGCATCCACCGCGGTCGGGGCTTCAACGACCGGCGTTCTGATGGCCGGCGCTCCGGCGACCGGCGTTCCGGCGGCGGGTGCCACGGTCAGGCTGGCTGGAGAGGTAGCTGTTGGTAGTGCATCAAAACAGCTGAGTCTCGCTCTATCCTGCTGGATTGCCTGGCATCGGCTAACCTGGTCCGACAGGTCATCGATTGCCTGTGCTGAGGCAGCAAAAAGCATTGTAAACAGCAATAGGTTTGATTGGATGCGATGCATAGTAGGTCTCTCGTCGTGGCTTGCGCCAAGAGCTTACAGTAAGCTTGGGCAAGACTGTAAGATTGTTGTTGACCGCGGCTCCTCTCTGCTCATACAGTCGCCTATCACAATCATCAAAGGTGTTTTCATGCGCGTTGGAATTTTACTGCTCCTTATCTTGCTGGGTGGATGCGCAGCGCTCAAGGAAGGTCGCGCTGCCGGTAGCAGCACGACGGCCGCGAGTTCCTCCGAGGCTACCTGCGTAAAAGAAACATCTGTCGGCAGCCGCATCGGCGCTACGCGTTGTCGTAGCGCGCGCCAGATCGAACAGGAAGAATCTGCTGCTAACCGCGCGCTGGATCAGATGCGCAGTGGTGCCAATTCACCAAATGCAAACCCATAAGGGTTGCTGGCTAGCCGGTCAGTTCTAGCCGGTCAGTTCTGGTGGGTCAGTTCTAACCGGTAAGTTAAGGGCGGTGTGATCTCATTAGGTATCAGTCAGCGCACAAAACATAAATCCTTCACTGTCTCGTTTGATGTGTCCGGCTGTTGGTGTTGCGAAGTGTGTGCCGATGACGAGGATATCGCGATCACCGTAGGCTTCCAGCATGTCGCGGCGCGTCCTGGTTGACGCCTGCTCATCGTAGTCCGCGGTGCTTGCCCACTCGGTATGCGCGATCTGGCAGGGGTGATGAAATGCGTCGCCGGTAATGATCGCCTCGGCACCCGCTGACTGGATCCTGATGCTCACATGACCCGGCGTATGGCCGTGTGTTGGCACAAGCGAGACTTCCTCACAGACGCGGTGAGTTGTGCTGACGAGATCAACAAGACCGGCTTCAAATACCGGCTTGACCGAATCATCCATGACGTTGAGGTTAATCCCTTCTCCTTCCTGGTCATCCCAGTATCGATATTCAGATTCAGCGATGAGATAGCGTGCATTGGGAAATGTAGGCAGCCATTGCCCGTCAACCAACATGGTGTTCCAACCAACGTGATCGACATGCAGGTGGGTGCAAAGCACGGTATCAATGTCCTGCCGATCATATCCGGCTGTCTTGAGGTCCTCGAGGAATGGCAACTGCAGATTGGTCCAGGTGGGGATACTGCGTTCCTTGTCGTTACCAATACAGGTATCAACAATTAGCTTGCGGGTTGGCGTCTCGATAACCAGTGCATGAATCGACAGGATGAGCTTGCCTTGTTCTGTGACAAAGTGCGGGGCCAGCCATTTGATGGGTAACACTGCTTCAGGCGTTGCCTGCGGTAGCAGGAACCTGGTGCCTCCGGGAATTTCCAGTTCTACCACGCGTGTGATCTTAACGTCACCAATTTGCCACTGGTTCATGTGTGTCTCTCTCTTTGTTATCTCTTTGTTTGTATCTTTGCGTACTGGCCTGTTGCTGAAACTACCATACCCGGGGCAGGTACTTTATCTCCACGCTGATGTGTTGCGAGCCTTATGGTCGTCTACCACTGGCGTTCCGGAAAATGTTCCTGTTTACAGGCTCCGGATGATGCTGCAAAAATCAATGCATTCCCCGGGGAGGCAGCCCCGCTGATTCGTAGCAGGCGTCTATGACCCGCATCTGTGCAATAGCGTCCTGCGGGCCGGTAAGCAGAGAAGTACCTGACTCCACGGCGTTTATAAATGCGTCCAATTGATAACCATAAGTCGGGCGCCGGTCAAAGGTCTCTGTGCGCGTACCTGCCGCGGTGGTGACAACAATGCTGTTGCCATTTTGTGGTACCAGCGGATTATTGACGACCATTGCGCCCAGGCTGCCTTCGACTTTCAGGTCGGCGCGGAAAGGTGTGTCCGGGCGCATGTCGCCAATAGTCGAGGCAGAGATACCTCCCGGGAATATCATGCTGGCGGTTAACATCAGGTCTACGTTGGGTGGACCGATGACAGCGCTGGCGCTGATCTGCAGAGGTTCAGCGCCTGTGATGTGACGGACCCACGATATCGGATAACAGCCAATGTCCATGGTAACGCCGCCACCCTGGTCATAGTTCATGCGTATGTCGTCAGCTTTTATCCCGTTGCCAGGAATCTGAAACCCGGCGTCGAGCGATTTAATTTCACCGAGTTCGCCGGACAGGTAAATCTCTCGAGCCCGCAGGAAAACTGGATGGTAGCGGTAGTGAAAGGCGTCCATGATAATGCGGTCGCACTCCGTCGCCACTTGTGCCATCGTCTCGGCTTCTGCCGCGTTGGCGGCGAAAGATTTTTCGCACAGGACGTGCTTGCCGGCACGTAGTGCCCTGACTGCCCATTCGCAGTGCGCGGTGATTGGCAGCGGTATATAGACCGCGTTGATGCCGTCGTAATCAATGACAGCCTGATAGTTGTCCAGCACCACGGCAATGTTGGCAAACTCTGCAAAACGTTCGGCGCGTGACTTGTCGCGTGCAGCAATAGCAACAATGCGCGCCCGATTTTCGTCCATGGTTGGGTAAACCAGGGCTCGCGTCGTGATTCGGGCCACGCCCAATGTGCCAAAACTGATCATGTTGTGTTCCTGCAGGTTATCCTTACATATTAAAAGCTCACCGTCGCCAGAACGTTTGGCGACGGTTTGATGCGGGAAGGTCCGCGCTTGTAGGCACTGTATCGCAAAGGGCTGGCCGAAACTAACACCGAACCTGCCAGAATCCCGACCGGCCATGACAAAAAAATGCAGCAAGGAGCCAATAGTGGTTCGAACGTTCAAATTTGCGATTACTGTGGGCATGTTGATCGCAACGCTGGTTACCGCGTACGTCACTATCCGCGAATGGATCGAAAATCCTGGCGGGATCTTCCACGGCGTCGATGGCACGCGCTGGAAGTTTGTGTTCGATACAGCGATCAGCTGGTTCTGGCCGGTTCTGTTGCTGACCGTCTTCGTTGCACTGGTAGGGCACCTGGTCTTTCACTGGTGGTTAGCGTGGCGCAAATCCTGATGCAACTCCCCGAAAAAAAGGGGCGGCCGATCCGCAGGGACCGACCGCCAACCGGGGAAAATCAGCGGGTCGCGAGCACGCCCTCCTGAAGCAGGAAGCTACCAGCGTCTGTCGTCAGGCTCTGCACCTTCCGACCGTTGGCGCTGGTGGCACAAGTTGCGCGGACTGCAGTGCGCTCGTTGTCGCTCGACCAGATATGGCCGTTGATAAAATAGGTGCGACTGTCTGGTGCATGTTTGACGAAATATTGGCGGTCTACTGCGAGACCCGTCCCCGCCAGTTCAGCATTTAGCCTCGCTTCACATTCGCCGTAACCCCGACTGTCGACGTGGGTTGATGCCTGGGTGTTGGCGCTGGCACTTGCAACCAAAAGGACACACAAAAACAGATTTTTCATAGCTGGTTCTCCAGAAAAATTGATGGGTTGATGTTGTCCATTTGCTCGCGGGCCGGAGCTGGATTTTTGCGGACCAGCGAGGCTGCTGGTGGGCTTGTTATGCGGACCTGCTCAATATAGGTGGCGCAGGGGTTTTCGCAAAACGAAAAAAAGTTTAATCTCTTTTTCTAAAATGGAAAGAAAGCTGGCGCGCTTAGACGCACATAGACGCACATAAGAGCAGGTGCCAAGATGTCCAAACTCCACGAGTACCGAGCTTTTGTCACTGTCGTAGAAAATCGTAGTGTCACCCTGGCAGCAGAAAAACTGCATCGCTCGACTTCTGCTGTGAGCAAGCAACTCGCCAAACTCGAGGGTGAGTTGGGTGTTCAACTGATTGACCGCACGACGCAGTCGATTGTTGTGACCCGCGCGGGGGAAACTTTTTTTCATCAGTGCAAGGCGATTCTTCATAGCGTTGACGAGGCAGAAAGGTCCATTCGGGAAAATCTGGATGCACCGGCCGGTAGACTATCTATTTCCGTGCCTGAAGGTCTGCTGAGTACCAGCCTGATTCAGTATCTTGGTGAGTTCACTCGAACCTACGAGGATGTCCGACTGGATATCAGAGTGTCCAACGAGGTTGATGACCTGTTGGAAAACCAGATTGATTTTGCCTTTCGGATTGCCGACGTTGAAGATGGACGGCTTTGCGCTATCCCTCTTTCAGACATCGAACTGCTGGCAGTTGCTTCGCCGGAATATTGTAAAAGGCATAACCTGCCAGGCACAATCGAAGAGTTGCTGGACAGCGATCACCTGATTGTTCCAACCTATGTGCACCTTCCTCGAATCGTTGGCATGCTGGCTCCTGACAGAGTAGGTATGACATTTAATCTTGAGGCCAAGCACACCACGGACAATATGTTGGCCATGCTGGAAATGGCCCGGGGCGGACTCGGCGTCGCCATTGTCAGCGACTTCTCTGTTCAGGGTGACATCGCCGACGGTGTGCTGGTGAACCTGATGCCTGACAAGTCACTGTTAAGCCGGACTGTCCACCTTATTTACCGCAGGCGTGATTTCATGCCAAAGCTGCTCGAACTCTTCAAGGAGCACATCAGGAAATCTTATGCATCGGGTTTGGGCATTGCCTGATCCGATGCCGATTGGACGCCGTAAGAGTCTTTGGTGTTCGATCAATCGGAGAAAACGAACCATGAATGCACTGGACAATACTCTAACGGAGGCACTGG
>CAYGNA010000103.1:0-10459 GCA_964351065.1 uncultured Pseudomonadales bacterium | reverse complement strand
ATCCAGACCCCACCACCCCAATGTGCCCCCCCGGAAACGGACTGGACCCGGTTTCCACCCAGTTCAATCCATGAGGTTTCATACCCGTGCCACGACCACTGGTTCGACGCACCAACGGGGTCCATGATGTTTGTTTTGAGCAGGTTTGGTAACGTCTTGCCCGTCATTCGCGCGATGTTGAGCGCCATGCGGTTTACGCGCACATCGTTATATTCCCAGAAGCTGCCTGGTACTCCCAGGATACGTGGTTCGGTGGCGGCAGCGGAGGCGCCCACGGTGCCTCGCTCACTTGATGTATCGCCACCAACCTGGCGACCCCGGTCAATCCAGTCTGGCAGACCAAACAATTCACCTTCCCACTCGCTGGTCTGCTGCAGCATCTGCCGCCACGTAATGAGCTGGTTTTGCGTGGCATCGTAACCACCATCATGTATCTGTTCGCCGATTGGTTCATCCAGCACAGGTAGCAGGTTGGCAAATCCAGCGCAGGCAGAGATGTAGCTTTTTGTTACGCTAAAGGTTACTTCCGGCGCGGAAATGTCACCGTAGCTACCTGCAATCAGTCCACCACGAGTCACAAGCCCTGACGGTAATCCGCGGGGCTTGACGGGCCCGAGTGGCCTGTCATTGGGATGCCTGCTTCCGTTCGGCATCATCCGGGTGAGATCAGACGGCGCGCCAGGTTCGGCCTGGGCGGTCTCAGCCAATACCTGTTCGAGTCTGGCGGCATTGAAGCCGAGGTCCGCCGGTTTGCGCTTGTCCCAGGTCTCGCCGGGTGTCGCTTCACTAAGCAGGGCTGTCCTCCGGGTTGGCACCTGCTGCCGCGTCTGGGGCCGGGGTCGCCGCGGTTTCAATATCACTCAGGTCGCGCCAGGCCTTGATCACCGCACTGAAGACCGTAGCAAGCGGGATGGCAAAAAAGACACCCCAGAATCCCCACAACCCACCAAAAAAAAGTACAGCAATAATGATCGCCACCGGGTGCAGATCCACGGCTTCACCAAACAGGACAGGGACGAGTACGTTGCCGTCCAGTACCTGGATAACGATGTAGGCCACCATGATCCAGGTGAACTCAATGCCGAAACCAAACTGGTAAAAGGCAACAAATGCTACCGGGATAGAGACGGCAAAAGCGCCGATATAGGGTATCAATACCGAGAACCCTGTAATGGCAGCCAGTAGCAGCGCGTACTCCAGGCCGAGCAGTATAAAGGTCAGATAGGTGGCGCTGCCGACAATCAGTATCTCCCACACTTTGCCCTGGATATAGCGATCAATCAGACCGTCGATGTCGCGCCAAACCTGGTTCGTTAGATGACGTTCTTGTGGAAGGAAATTGAGAATCCATGCCAGGATCGCGTCTTTGTCACGTACCATAAAAAACACCATAAATGGCACCAGTACCAGGTAGACCGCGACGGTAATGGCGGTCAGTGCTGATGTAAATGATACTGACAACAGTTGCTGGCCGAGCCTCAATACCTCAGCGCTGACACCGGTATAGATCTGATTTACCTGGTCTGCCGTTATGACGTCAGGGTAACGGGCTGGCAACTCGGCCATGATTCGCCGCGCCTCGGTCATCATGGAAGGAACCTGCTGAACCAGGGAGGCAACCTCATGGAAGAGCACTGGTACGAGACCGAAGGCAGCCAACACGAATCCGGCCATGGCGCCCAGAAAGACAATCCAGAAGGCCAGCCAGCGAGGGATAGAAAAATGAACCAGTCGGTTGATAGCTCCCTGGAGCAGATAGGAAATGACAACAGCCGCGATGACGGGCGTGAGGATACCGCCAACCAGGTAAATTGCGAGCGCAACGGCGGCCATCACCAGAACAAGGATGACTAGCTGTTTGTCGGCGATATGGCGCCTGATCCAACTGTTGATGAAATCCATGGGTGTTGACCTGCGTGATAGCACGGTTTGCCTGCTGTGATTTTACCTGATCATGCTCGTGTAACGTCAGTGGGTGGGTCGCAAACCCATATTAGTGTTGCGGGTGGTCTCCCGGCGCGCACAGAATCAGTGCAATCCAGTGCCGATGACTTGAAATTGATGTCAGAAACCGACCCGCGCCTTAGAGCATCCGTTCTGCATTTTTGATATTCGTGCTGTTTTGGGCTATACCTAATAAGCCTAAACATTGAAAACTCCCCAGCAATCGAGGTGTGGATATTCAAATGAAGGCAAAAAACAAGATCCTTGAGAAGATTTACAACCTGAGTGGCGAACCTGATGAGTGCGTCGAAGCCTATAAAGACTGGGCTAAGACGTATGATGCAGACACAGTCGAAGGTATGAACTATGTTGGTCCGCGCGTCGCCGCTGATCGGCTGGCCGAATTGGTCGATACCAGCGCCCTGGTGCTTGATGCGGGCTGTGGTACCGGACTCGCCGGCGTCGAACTTGCCAATATCGGCTTCGAAACGATTGACGGCATGGACATTTCTCCCGATATGCTCAAAGAAGCCCACAAAAAGGGGTTCTACCGCAATCTTCAGACCGAGGATCTGACCCAGCCACTAAGTTACGAGACAGCCGGCTATGATGCGGTAATCTGCGTGGGCACATTCACTCATGCTCACGTCGGTCCAAAAGGATTCAATGAGTTGATTCGCATCACAAAATCGGGTGGCCCGGTTGTCGCCACGATCCATGAGGAAGTATGGCCGGACGGCTATGAGGATCACTTCGAATATCTCAAAATGAAAGGTCTTGCGGAGGTCAGGTCGATCTCCGAGGAAGCCTATCATGTCAATCGCTGCAAGCTGGTTACGCTTCAGGTCGCCTGAAGCTGAGTCGGGGTGAAGGTGTGCGTAGAGACAGATTGCACGGTCAAAGAATGTTTTGCGATGAACGCCGTGCGTTGATATCGACTGTGGCAGTTGGGTCAGCACCAACGCCTACAATGGTCTTGCCGAAGTTACCGCCTTGCAGCATGGCCGCAAATGCAGTGGGTGCGTTCTCGAGGCCTGGCCACAGGTCTTCTTTGTACTTGACGAGCCCTGACGTCACCCAGTCAGCCATTTCGGCCAGGAATCTTTCCTGGTGATCATTGACAAAGTTACCGACAAACAACCCATGGACTGCGACTGACTGCCGCTCAAAGAATGGCTCGCCGGTTTTGCGCCAGATCTCCTGGGCATTACCGGTCGCGTTGCCATACTGTGAAATCATGCCGCACTGGCTGATACGCGACTGCTTGTTGAGCAACGGCAGGACAGCCTCAAACACCTTGCCGCCGACGTTCTCAAAATAGACGTCGATGCCATCCGGGCAAGCGTCGACGAGATCAGCGCTAAACGAATCGGACAGGTGGGAGACGCAGGCGTCAAAGCCCAGCATCTCCGTGACAAACTGGCACTTCTCGGGTGCCCCGGCGATACCGACAACCCGCGCGCCCATGATACGCGCTATTTGTCCTGCAATCTGACCCACGCCACCGGATGCTGCGGATACGACAACGGTTTCTCCCGGTTTGGGTTCGCACTGCAGTCTGATGCCTGACCAGGCAGTGAGGCCCAGCATGCCTAACACACCAAGCGCAGTGGATATTGGAGCAAGCTTCGGGTCGATCACGCGCGGGAACATATAGTTGAAAGTCGGCACATCGGCACCCACCTGACCGTATTGTTGCCATCCGGCAGTGTTGAAGACAAATGCACCCTCGGGAAACTGTGGATGCCGTGAGCGTACGACCTGCGAGACGGTGCGGCCGTGACAAACGTCACCCGGTGCCTCTGTGCCGCTGCGCCGTCGGCCCCACTGATAAGGATCCAGCGACAGGTAGATCGTGCGGGTCAGGGCCTGGTCCGGACCCGGTTCGGTCACTGGCGTTTCACACCACTCGAAGTCCGCTGCGACTGGCCAGCCGGCGGTTGGTGTTCGCGCCAGATGCCACTGGTGGTTGATCTCGTTCAATAGGGTCACTTGCTGTTACCTCTGCTGTGCGCCTGACGTAAAGTCGAAGAGAAAGTCGCGCATAATTTTAACGCCACTGGTCAGGTTATCGATCGAGATGCGCTCGTTGTTACCGTGAACGCCCGTGCGGGCGTCAGCGGCATAAATGAACGGCGCGAACCCATAACTCACGATACCCAGATCGCGAAAAAAATGGCTGTCGGTAAACCCTGTTGAGACCGAGGGTATGATCTTGACGTTCTCAAAGTGGAGCGTGAGGGTACGCTGGATCGACTCGAACAGTGAGGTTTCGATACTGCTCACTGCTGGTGAAAATCCCATAATCTTTTCTATCGTAATAGCTGGATCGTTGATGATCAGTGCCAGTTCATGCAGGAAGACATCCGGGTCCTGGTCAGGCAGAAGCCGGCAATCGAACTCCATACTCGCTGTGGGTGGCACAACGTTGATTTTTGAACTGCCTTCCAGGCGGGTGATTGAGCAGGTGTTCGACAGCAGTGCGGCTGAACCAGGCTCTTCCAGTTGCAGTTGGGTCAGGAAGTTTTCTTCGCCAATCGATTTTTCGATGTTTGCCAGGCGATTGGCGGCCTCACCCTCGTAGAACTCGGCGCGGGCTTTGAACATGGTTGCGACTGCTGGGACCAGACGTCGCTCGAATCGGGTTTCTGCTACCCGGTTGCCAGCACGCAGGATTCTGTTTACCGCGCTGGTAAGCCTTGGGCTTGACCCGTGTCCCGGTGTATCAGTGGCTGTGAGTCGGAGCCACAGAGGCACCTTCTGGGTAACTTCAATTGCAAAAGAAGGGCGTTCTTTCATGACACGTCCCGAACCACCCTCGTTGATCAGATAGCCGACGCCTTCAAAGATTTCTGGCCTGTTTTCGATGAGCCAGCCCGCACCAAAAAAACCACCGGCCTCTTCATCTGCTGTCGCCATATAGATGACGTCGCGGTTCAGCGGGACACCGCTTGCCTTGAGTGCAAGGAACGCCTGCAATTGCACAATGCCGAGGCCCTTGGTATCAATTGCACCGCGGCCGTAGATGTAACCATCATTGATCTCACCGGACAGGGGTGGATAGTCCCAGTAGTCTGGATCGGCTGGCACGACATCAATGTGGTGCAGCAGGACAAGTGCCGGCAAGTCGCCACCTTCAAGCCTTGCCCAGATATTGCCGCGCCCAGGAGCGGACTCTGCGGTCTCGAAAGGGATGCCAGCTTCCTTTAGCAGCGCTGCAATATAGGCAACCCCACGGCTCTCATTGCCGGGTGGATTGATCGTGTCAATTTGCAGGTAGGACTGCAGGCGCTGCGGCGCGGTATCGACAAATTCATCAGCCTGTGTACCAACACAGCAAAGACAAAGCAGGCAGAAAAGTAAATGCTGCAAAGAGAGATCTCCCAAAAGTGCCAGAACACCATTTTTAGTGTCGCCAGTCAATTTCTGTTGGATCTGTAATGCTCTGCCCGGCGTTCCCGGGAGGTTATCAAGTTGCTTTACAAAGGCGCCGGACCTGCACTATTCTCGGCTTTGCTTTGATCCAAACGGTCGTGATCCAGACGGACATGAACCAGGCGGACAGAGACAGTAGTTTTAATGTAGTTCTCACACAACAACCAGATGTAGGACTTGATCCAAAGACGGACAGGTACCAACGACCTACCTTATCGAGGCCAGTTTTCCTCGTCACGTCTTTGTATGGTGATCAGGTCCCCATTGGAGGGAAATGATGAATATCCATACCTTTGCCCAGCGAAAACAGGATGCCCAGAAAATTTCCATGGTCACGTGCTATGACCATTGGTCTGCCAAAATCCTCAATGGCAGTGATATCGACTGTATCCTGGTAGGTGACTCACTTGCCGTGGTCATGCACGGATTTGACTCCACAGTACATGCCACGATCGAGATGATGGAACTCCATGTGGCAGCAGTGCGGCGCGGTGCGCCAGCCAAGTTCATTGTGGCGGATATGCCATTTCTTTCCTGCAGCAAAGGCCTGCAACCAGCAATGGAAGCGGTGCACCGCCTCATGCTGGCTGGCGCCAACGCGGTAAAGATAGAGGGTGATTCACATCAGATCGAAATTATCAGGCATATCCATGAGGCCGGCGTGCCCGTCATGGGCCATCTTGGCCTTACGCCACAATCGATCCACAATCTCGGTGGACACCGGGTACAAGGTAAAGATGAAGCGCGGGCGACGCGCATCATCGATAGTGCACGCCAACTGGAGCGGGCAGGCTGTTTTGCGGTGGTGCTGGAGTGTGTTCCTGTCAAGCTTGGCAGCTGCATTTCCCATGCGGTTGGTATACCGACGATTGGTATTGGAGCCGGTCCGCATACGGATGGCCAGGTGCTGGTATTGCATGATTTGCTGGGGGTGAATCCGGACTTCCAGCCCCGGTTTCTGCGCCAGTACGCGAATAGCCACGGCATGATTGCGGACGCTGTAAGTCGTTTTCACGAGGATGTTGTTGCTCGCGAATTTCCCAGCCTGAAAGAATCTTACAAGTAACTCGCCATGCAGATTGTTCATACGATTGCTCACCTGCGGGAGATTCGCGGCCGTGAACAGCACACAGGGTTTGTGCCAACCATGGGCGCCCTGCATGCTGGCCACGCGGCGCTGATCAGGCGCGCAGCCAGCGAGAATAACTTCACCGTGGTCAGCGTGTACGTTAATCCCACCCAGTTCGACAATCCGACGGACCTGGGTAATTACCCTCAGACATTGGCGCAGGATGCGCTGGTTGCAGAGAGTGAGGGCGCTGATCTGTTGTTTGCACCCTCGTACACAGAGATGTACCCGGACGGCTTTCGCTATCAGGTGCAGGAGACATCCGACTCCCATGCACTGTGTGGCGCGCATCGACCCGGGCATTTTACGGGTGTGCTTACCGTGGTGCTGAAACTGCTGAATATAGTGAAGGCAAGTCGCGCCTACTTTGGCGAAAAAGACTACCAGCAACTCCACCTGATCAAAGGAATGGCTGAGGCATTGTTTCTGGATACCGAGATTGTTGGCTGTCCAACAGTGCGGGAAAGCGACGGTCTTGCGTTAAGTTCGAGAAACCTGAATCTAAGTCCTGATGGTCGTGCCCTGGCGCCACTGTTGTACCAGCTGATCAGCCGCACAGACTCGGACCTTAAGGTCAGTCAGGCGCTTGATGCGGCCGGGTTTCGCGTCGACTACGTTGAATCAAGGTGGGGACGCCGCTTTGCGGCCGCACGCCTTGGGCCCACCGAAAAGGAAGTTCGTTTAATTGACAATGTACCAACCACGAAAAGGAGCAACGGGTGATTCTCTGTCTTGATATCGGCAATAGCCAGATCTATGGCGGCGTGTTCGAAGGTGAAAAACTGAAGGTGCAGTTCAGGCGGACGTCGCAGCAGCGAAGCTCATCGGACGAGCTGGGGGTGTTTTTTCGCAGTGTGCTGCGTGAGAACAATGTTGATCCGGCGGAGATAGTAGAGGTGGCTATTTGTTGCGTCGTGCCTGACCTGCTCTATTCATTGCGAGCCTGTTGCCAAAAGTATTTCAACCTCGACCCGTTGATACTCAGGCCGGGCTCAAAAACGGGGCTCAAGATTCGTTATCGAGAGCCGAAGGAAGTAGGGGCTGACAGGATTGCTGATGCGGTGGGAGCGCTCGCACTTTTTCCGGGCCGAAACCTGATCGTTGCAGATTTCGGGACGGCAACCACGCTATGCGCCATCACCCACGAAAAGGAGTTTCTTGGCGGGAACATCCTGCCCGGAGTTCGTCTTTCAATGGAAGCACTGGAGAGCCGTACAGCCCAACTGCCTTCTGTGGAAATAGTGCCGCCGGGGACGGCTGTCGGCCGGTCTACCATTGAGAGTATCCAGTCGGGGCTCTATTGGTCTAACGTTGGTATGGTGCGCGAGTTGGTCACACGGATCACCGCTGAAGTGTTCCCGGATGACAAACCGTTGGTGATTGGTACAGGTGGCTTTGCCCAGCTATTCGTCCGCGAGAAACTGTTTGATCATGTGATACCTGATCTGATCCTGACTGGACTCATGGAAGTGATTCGGTTGAATCGCTGAAAGCTATGCTGGCACTGCTGTCTGCCCGGTCGTCTGTTCAAAACATGGAGGCGAGCGAGACAGCCAAAAACAGGCCGAGGCAAAAAGTGTTCAAGAAAACTTCCGGGTTAATCCTGGGTAATTTGTCTTCCGTGTCCACGTCTGATGTCCTTATGATCGCATTGTTCGAGCATTAGACAGGAAATAACCGCTATCGAATGTGACGGGGCGCACAAACGCAGTCGCGTTGTCAGGGATGTGGACCCGTTCACAATGCTTCTGTCGACCTGGGTTAACTATCGGTTAAGTATCGGTTAGCTATGGCTTAGGCAACAAAATTTATTTTCTGTTAATGGCTGTCGGGTAGGATGCAGTCTTATTCGTCAAATTGAGGTTGGGGCCATGCGAAAGCTGCTTTATTTCATGTTGCTGGTCATGTCATTGCCATCACTCGCCGCACCAATTGTGATTGCCCATCGTGGCGCAAGTGGTTACCTGCCGGAGCACACGTTGGCAGCGTACGAGCGGGCAATTGATATGGGTGCAGACTTTATCGAGCCTGACCTCGTGATTACCCGTGACAGGCATCTGGTGGCGCGGCATGAACATTATCTCAGCGGTACCACGGACGTGGCAACAAAACCTGAATTCGCGGATCGAAAGAGAAAACTGGACGATCGGGAAGACTGGTTCAGTGAAGACTTCACGCTTGCCGAGCTTAAAACGTTGCGAACCCGTCAGGCTTTTCCAGGCCGTTCGTCCGCCTATGACGGACAATATGCGATACCTACGCTGGAGGAGGTCATTGCGCTTGTACAGCGCAAGCAGGTCGAAACTGGCAGGGTGATTGGCATTTATCCCGAAACCAAATCACCCGGCCATTTTGAGCGCATCGGATTCGACTTTCCCAGTCTGCTGCTTGGCGTGCTGGATGCCCATGGTTTGAATCACGAGGAGGCTGCGGTGTTTATCCAGTCCTTTGAACCGGAGGTTCTGCGGCAGTTGAATAACCTGACTGACCTGAAGCTGGTCATGCTGGTCAGGCCGATCTCGCGGGAAGCGCCAAACACACCCAACATATCGCTGGCAGAGATCAGTCAGGTTGGGGACGGCGTGGGCCCTTATAAGACGCTGCTGTTCAAGCCTGACGGAAGTCCATCCGGATTTGTCGAAGCGGCCCACGGACTGGCTCTGGTGGTGCATCCCTGGACTTTCCGTGACGATGCATTGCCTGTACAGACCTTTCCCAGTGCTGATGCTGAAATCAAGGCATACCTGGCGCTGGGTATTGACGGGTTTTTTACCGATTTCGCCGATACAGGTGTGCGGGTTCGAGACCAATGGATGAATACCCTGTAAACGGTCTCACTTCATGCTGTGTCGATGAGCCTGGCTAGACGCAGACTGTATTTGACATGCAGTTCAGGGAAAAAAGCCAGTGCCGCTTGGTATACTGGCGCATTTCGGGTGTTGACTCTCTTGCGCAAGATTGCCGGCCACGCTCTGCTTTGCTCGACCATTGCCCTGGTGCTCTATGCGCTCACCATGCCGCGGTCCATTACGCTGGAAGACGCGGGGCTGTTCCAGATGGTCTGTTATCAGGGTGGTATAGCTCATCCACCCGGTTATCCGCTGTTTACCCTCTTGTGTGGCCTCATGGTACACACGCCTGATGTGCGTGCGGGCAATCTGGTTTCGGCAATTTTTGCTGCGCTGGCAATAGGCGCTTTTTATGTCCTGGTTTTCAGGCAGACCGAAGACAAACTGCTCGCGCTCCTGGCCAGCCTGGGATGGGCGCTGACGACCGTCTTCTGGTCGCAGGCGATCATTATCGAGGTCTACAGCCTGGCTGCGGCCATGTTCATGTTTTGCTGGCTGGCGCTGGCGCAGTTCCAGCGATCCCGGAAGTTGGCCTGGTGGTATTTTAGCGCCTGCTTGTTTGGCCTCGGGTTGGCCAACCATTGGCCGCTGATGCTGCTATCGGCACCCGCGCTGATGGTGACGCTGCTGCCATTTGACCGCGGGCTGCAGACTGTTCTCGTTCGTCCGCGTGTTGTATTGGTGACACTTGTTGTGCTCCTGTTGGGTCTTACACCCTATGCGCTGCTGCTTGTTCGGCACGACCCAATGTTTGCCATCTTTGGTGAAATCAATTCGTTGCCTGAACTGATTGCCTATGTCTCTCGCTCTCCCTATGCGGATTCACATGCGATTGCAGGGTTGACCGACCGATTGTTCTACCTGGCTTTTGTCATGAGTGATTCCGCGACCCAGCTTGGCCTCGTTGCCCTGCCGTTTATCATCGCGGGTATCGGGTTTAGCCGAACCTTCCTGCCACGCAGCATCTGGTACGCATTTATTCTGCTGTTTCTTGGTTCCACCGTGATTTTGGCGCTGATGCTCGGATTTGAGTACAGCCATCATTTTCGTGCTGTCTTTAAACCTTATCCGCTGATAGCGACTGCCTCCATAGCATTCTGGT
>CAYGNA010000102.1:0-10553 GCA_964351065.1 uncultured Pseudomonadales bacterium | reverse complement strand
CTACTATTGCTCTTCTTCCAATTGTTTCTCACGCCCGGATTTCCCGGACTACAACCCAATCTTCGCTTAACCTGCAGGCAACCGGATCTGGTGAGGCTGTACCGCTTCGCATGGTCGAGCCCGCGCGCCCTGCAAAAGTTGTCAGGCTGCGCGCTAGCCGCGGTACCGGTGAGGCAACCCTGGCGTTCCGCCGCAAATTTTTTCCTCAAGTCAACGAAAAAGAGTGGAAAGACTGGCGTTGGCAGTCCCGCAATCGTTTCAGGACACTGGCACATTTTGAGCGTGTCCTGACGCTGTCAGACGATGAGCGACTGGCCTTCAAGCAAGGTGGCATGATGCTACCCACCGGGGTCACACCTTACTACATGAGCCTGCTCGATCCTGTTGACGCAAGCCAGCCGCTGCGCCGAACGGTGATGCCGTCGACCAACGAATTCCTGCGTTTCCCCGGTGAAGCGGATGACCCCCTGGGCGAAGATGGTCACAGTCCCGTGCCAGGCCTCGTGCATCGCTACCCGGACCGGGTGCTGCTGCTTGCGCTGGATTTCTGTTCAACCTATTGCCGTTACTGCACGCGCTCTCGCGTTGTGGGGCACGGCGAGATTGCGCCCTCGGATTCTCGACTTGAGAAAATCTTTGAGTATCTGGAGCAGGCGACAGAAGTCCGTGATGTCCTGATATCCGGCGGTGATCCCCTGGCCTTGAGCGACGAAAAGCTGGACTACCTGCTTGGGCGACTGCGGGCGATTCGGCATATCGAATTTATCCGCATTGGTACCAAGATGCCGGCAGTGCTGCCGCAGCGCATCACCAAAGAACTCACCCAGGTGTTAAAACGCCATCACCCGATCTGGATGAGCTTGCACTACCTGCACCCGGATGAATGTACGCCTGAAAGTCGCCTGGCGACGGAAAGGCTCGCAGACGCCGGTATTCCGCTGGGTTCCCAGACGGTGTTGCTGAAGGGTGTAAATGACACTGTACCGGTCATGAAGTCTCTGATGCACAAACTACTGACCATGCGGGTTCGGCCGTACTACCTGTACCAGTGCGATCCAATCAGTGGCTCTGCTCACTTTCGTACGACTGTGCGCAAGGGACTGGAGATTATTGAAGGCCTGCGCGGACATACAACGGGGTATGCAGTACCGACCTACGTGATTGATGCACCTGGCGGTGGTGGCAAAATTCCGCTGCAACCTGACTATCTGGTTGGCCGGGATGGCGATGACATTGTGCTGCGCAACTTCGAAGGCAAGGAGTTTCGTTATCCAGACCCCGAACCTGTGCTGGAGCCTGCCATCAAGGCTGTTTCAGAGACTGTCTCGGAGACAGCCTCAGAGACAGTCACAGAACCCGTCATGGAGAAGCCACCATGTTGATTGGGCTCACGTTTGACCTGCGCTCTGCCTATCTCGCCGAGGGGTATGGTGAAATCGAGACCGCGGAGTTTGACCGGGACGACACCGTTGATGGCATAGAACACGCACTGCTGGAACTTGGTCATCAGACCGTCCGCATCGGTCATGTTCGTCAACTGGTCAACCGGCTGGCAGCAGGTGAGCGGTGGGAGCTTGTCTTCAACATTTGCGAAGGTCTCTATGGCACGGCACGGGAGAGCCAGGTGCCTGCACTGCTGGACGCGTATGACATTCCCTATACGTTCAGTGATGCAGGTGTCATGGCGCTCAGCCTTAACAAGGCATGGACCAAAGCTGTGCTGGGTGATGCGGTGCCAACGCCCCATTATGAGGTTGTTGAAAGTGCTTCGGCGATTGAAGCCTCGGCGCTGTCGATGCCTTTGTTTGTCAAGCCTCTGCTGGAAGGTACGGGCAAGGGTGTTGGGCCTGAATCTGTGGTGCGCAGCAAGCGTGACTTGCAGAACCAGTGCCGGCAGTTGCTGCAGGAATTCAATCAACCTGTTCTGGTAGAAACCTATCTGCCGGGTCGGGAGTTTACGGTGGGGTTACTTGGCACTGGTGACGCTGCGCGCGTGCTCGGCACTTTCGAGATCATCCTGCTGGATACGGCAGAAGCGAATGCCTACGGTTACGTGAACAAGGAAGAGTGTGAAGAGCGCATTAGGTACCAGCTGGTTGATGGCGCAAACGACCCTGTTGTGCTGCAGGCCGAGAGGCATGCGCTGACTGCCTGGCGAAAGCTCGGGTGTCGCGATGGCGGTCGTGTCGATCTTCGCTGTGATGTCGACGGTGTGCCCAACTTCATTGAAGTAAACCCACTTGCCGGGCTTAATCCCGTGCATTCCGATTTGCCGATGCTGGCAACCGCTGTGGGTGTCACCTTTGTGGGCCTGGTCGGGCAAATTGTTGATTCCGCAGCCGAGCGAGTGGCTGCCGCAGCACCGGCTATCGCAGCACCAGTTTCCTCAACACAACCTGTCGCCAGGGTCGCCTGATCATGCGTGTTGCAATCTGTTATAACGAACCTCGAGCAGGAGATGTCGCTGACGAGGACGTGCTGGTGCAGGTTGACGCCGTATCGGTTGCGCTGCGTGAATTGGGTTATCAGTGCCTGCACGTGCCCTGCACGCTTGATCTCGCGTCAATGGCAGAGACGCTCGGTCGAATAGACACTCACTCGGTGTTTAACCTGGTGGAGTCGCTGGGTGGCACCGATCGTCTGGCTGTCCTGGTGCCGGAAGTGCTCGAGGCGCTTGGCATACCCTACACGGGTGTGCAGGTGCCAGCATTCAGACTGTTGCTGGACAAGCTCGCAACCCGTCAGTTGCTCGAATCGAAGCACATTGCTGTGCCCCGCTGTGGTACCCGGGACTTTGAGCCAGGGCGCTATATCATCAAGGCGCGCTACGAACACGCATCAGTTGGTATGGATGACAGTGCGGTGGTGCAGGTGTCGACACGGGAGGCGCTTCTCCGGCAGATCCGGCAACGTGCTGAAAACACGGGCCTTGAGATGATCTCTGAAGCCTTTGTAGATGGCAGGGAATTTAACGTCTCGTTGCTGGGCAAGGATGGTGGCGGTGTGCAGGTGCTGACTCCGGCCGAAATTGATTTTTCGGGTTTTCCTGCGCACAAACCGAGGATTGTCGGCTTCGATGCAAAGTGGTCTCCCACGTCTTTTGAGTATGGCGCCACGCCACGGCGATTTGATTTTCCCGCCGCCGATGCAGCGCTGATCAATTCGGTTAAGGCGCTGTGCGAATCTGTCTGGTCTGCTTTTGGACTTACTGGCTATGTTCGCGTTGATATCCGGGTTGACGAGGCAGGCACGCCGTTTGTGGTCGACATCAACCCCAATCCCTGTTTGTCGCATGATGCCGGTTTCTATGCTGCGCTTGAGCAGGATGGCGTCAATTTCACAGAGGCAGTTACTGCCATCATGGACCTGAGCTTTGCGTAAAGGCGAAGCAAAAATGGCGGTTGTCCTGCGTACGCACCTGCTTGCATCCGACCGCGCACCCATTGAAGCCATCACTGCCTCCAGTGGCTTTTTTAGTTTGGCAGAGGTGGGTATAGCCCTGTCTGTCTTTGACGATGCGATTGTTGGTAAAGATGACTATCGTTACATCCTGGCAGAAGTGGAGGGTGAACTGGTTGGCTATGCCTGCTTTGGACACGATGAACAGACAGTTGACAGCTATGAGCTTTACTGGATTGCCGTGAGTAACAGGCACCGCGGCGGTGGTATCGGCAAACAGCTACTTGTGGCTGTTGAAAATGCCATTGCAGTTGCGGGCAGCGGTCGGCTGTTTATTGAAACAGCAGGCCGCGAACAGTACACACCAACCCGCAGGTTCTATGAGGATCAAGGCTACGACCTGGTCGCAAACCTGGTGGACTATTATGCGCCCGGCGATGCACGAGTGATCTACGCTCGAAGAATTGAGCCGGTGGGTAACCCGACCCGCTAGAGCGCTTCTACCATTGTTCTGTAAATATCCCGCGTTTGCTGGAACCGCTCAAATGGAAACTTGATCGGCACGCCTTCAAGTGCCGCAAGCAGCATCATCAGGTGTGCCTCCCAGCCGGCGCAAGAGCGCGCCATGTCCTCGGTGTCTGGCACCGCAAGGCACAGAACCAGCCGGGTACCACCTGCTATTGGCGCAAGTTCAAATCGAATGGGCCGGTCCGGTTCACCAGGACTACTCCATGAGTACTCAAGCACCGCCGGCGGATCAAACTCGGTGACTGTACTGTCAATTACAATGCCACTATCGACAAAATCCAGTCTGGCCTGGCCACCGCGGCGCATTTCAATGGTGCCCGGCGCAAGCCAATTCACAAACTGGTCAGGCAAGGTGAGCGCGGCCCATACGGTTTCCGGGTCATGCGCTATTGTCCGCTCGAGTCTGGCTTCGTAGTGACCATCAACGCGGGTGATGGTACCGGGAAGTTCGTTTTCATCTGTCACTCTGGATCTCCTTGCTGACCAAAGATCACATTGATGCACAAAACTGGCACGCTAATCATTGATCGGTATCAAAAGCTGGTAGCGTTGCGCCTTGTGTGTAAAATCAGGAGACCTTGAAGGAGATGTTTATGAGTTACTTATTGCGGTCCTGCGTCGCGCTGTGTTTTGCATTGGGTGCAACGCTCGCGTTAGCTGCGCCAGGCGTGGGTGACCCCGCACCTGATTTTGACCTGGCAGGTTCTGACGGGCTGTCACATTCGCTGGCAGACTACCGGGGCAAGCAGGCAGTTGTTATTGCCTTTTTTCCCAAAGCATTTACCGGTGGCTGAACCCTCGAATGCAAAGCGCTGCGTGACAGTGACAAGCAGATCAGGGCATTTGATGTAGCCTACTTTATGGCCAGCGTTGACTCGCCAGAAGACAACAAGGGTTTTGCAGAGAAAAATGAGGCCACTTTCCCCATTCTCTCGGATCCTGAAAAACAAATGACAGCAGAATATGGCGTGCTTTCCGAACGTGGTTTTGCGATGCGCTGGACCTTCTATATAGATCGTGACGGGATCATCCGCCACATCGACAAGTCAGTGGATCCAAGAACCGCCGGGGAAGTACTGGTCAAAAATCTTCAGGAACTGGGTTTTGCAAGAACTGCGGCTATGGACTAGGCCGCAGTTTACCCGGCATCAGCGAGACCGAAGCACCCGTGAAAGACGGCCAGGTTAGCCGGTGGAAATGGTTGCCCTTCTGAATTGAGTGAAGCCGGCAGGTCAAAGCGCTGGGTGAGTTCAATTGAATGAGCGATTGGGGAGCCTTTTTCGAGGCGCGGCCGAAATCTCGCCAGCGAGTACATGCGTGCCGCCAGCAGGTTGACCTGGGGTGTGGCATTGCTCTCAAGAATTGAAACGTCCTTAACACGACCATTTTCCCGGACAGTCAGTTCGAATTTGATCACATAGTCGCGGTAGTCCTGCCGACGTGACAGTTCATCAACCCGCGCCTCACAAAAAGGCAGCGGCGAGCCGATCAGGCTGCCAGGTGGTATGGGTGCCTTTTTGACCGGTAGCGCCGTGCGTCGGTTACTGGTATGCACCATCATGTCGCGATAGGTGCGCACCATTCGTTCGCTGCTGGAAACGCCAAGCAATACCGGCGCTTCTATCATGCCGGGCAGTCTGGCATCTGCCATCTGGTACAAGGCCTGTGCTGCACTCGCGTCGCCTTCCATTAGCAGCAAGTCGCCTGCCTGCAGCATGGCTGTAGATTTTTCCACGTTGTCAGCGGCTTCGTCTTGCTCCAGTCGATGAACCACCTGCTCAAGTTGCCCGTTCTTGCAGCAGCGACCATCAAGGTAATCAGTGTAGGCCAGCGCGGTTGCAGGGCGCACGAGCGACAAGTAGGGCGCATCGGTGGCCGCCAGTAGCGCTAATGCTTCTGAATAGATCTTGCGAGCGTCTGTGTACTGGGCGCGAAGCTGGTACCAGTCGCCAAGTGCAATCAGTTCGGGCGCCAGTCTCGGATCATTGTTGCCATAATGGCGCCGAAAAATGTCAACCTTGAATTGACGCAGGCGGGTGGTGGCCTCGAGATTCCCCATGGCCAGTTGTACCTGGCTCATGAGTTCGACCACAGTGCTCTGCTTCAATGTATGAACGCCAAAGGCGCGGTGAATTATGTGTTGGGCTTGCTGCAGCGAATCAAGTGCGCGCGGATAGTCTTCATCGTTAAACTCGGATTGACCCTGTTTGATCAGATTGTAGACCTGGTGTTCCAGTGCCATAGCATCTGTGGCAAGCAAAGTGACTTCGGCTTGCGGAGCGGGGTCGGCCAACACGGCTGGCGCAATGAGGCAGACTATGAGTACGACTATGTGTGAGAGAGACATCGTCTCTACATATTAAGGAATCTTTAACGTCTGTTAAGGGCGGGTGTCGAACTTCCATGATACTTCCATCAGATCTTTACATAGCTGCAGTGCAGCATAATGGCATTGTGCAATTGCACAATGCCTGTGATTTCCGCTGGAGGCTTCTGCCGACATTGCCTGGTTCTGACGTCAGGCAACGTTATCTGACTCATGGGAGACGAGTCCGTCAAACGGCCCTTTGCCACCTTTGAAATGCGTCGCGTGCCAGCCGTCATCGTGTTGTGATAACGCCATAACAACATCGTTAGCCTGGTGTATCGCCAGTATGGCTTCAGGATCCATACCCATCAGGTGGCCTATCATTGCTTTACCAATCATGCCATGGGAGACAATTGCAATTCTGGTCTCTGGCTGGCTAACAATTGATTTAAGGAGCGGCGCTGCCCTGTCAATCATGTCCGGGTAATTTTCGCAATTCGGCCCTCGAAAGTGAAATCGATCTGCCTGCAGCGCGGCCCATTCGGCTGGCCATCTTTCTGCTACCTCGGCGTAAAGGTGCCCGCTCCAGTCGCCACAATTCCATTCCATCAACCGATCATCGAAGGTGACGGGCAGATCGAGTGAGCGGTTGATGATGGCTGCCGTCTGCCGGGTTCGATCCAGCGGTGAGGCGTACAAGGCCTCGATACCAAGACTACTCATCAGTTGCCCGTTGGTTGCAGCCTGGCTGCGACCAAGATCGTTCAGGTCAGAATTCCACTGACCCTGCATTCGCCTGATCGCATTCCACTCGGTTTCGCCGTGGCGGATGAAGTAGATTGTTTTTGTCATACATTTACCTCTTACCTGTCAGGCCAAACTGCCCAAATACCTAAATGAATCCAATCATACTATGTGTCGGTAGAATGATGACTTGTCCGGAAACCAGATTGAGCTGACTGAGTGACTTTCGAAGATATCCCGCTTGTCGATGGCAAGGTTCGTCTCTGGCGAGACTTCCTTGGCGCCCGTGCCGTTTATGAGTGTTTCTGTACGTTGGAACAGGAAGTGGCGTGGGAGCAGTCGATCATCCGTGTGTATGGTCGAGAGCGCCCGATCCCGCGACTCAACGCCTGGCATGGGGTGCCCGGCGCTACCTACACCTATTCTGGCAGGCACTTTTTACCGCATGCCTGGACGCCTGTGCTACTTGACGTTAAACAGCGAATCGAGGCGGTAACCGGCGAATCTTTTAACAGCGTGCTGGCCAATCTGTACCGGGATGGCAATGACAGCGTGTCCTGGCATAGCGATGATGAACCTGAACTGGGTGCAAACCCGGTGATTGCCTCGGTCAGCCTTGGGGCTGAGCGCAAATTTGTGCTGAAGCATAAACATCGTCGCGACCTGGCACCGGTCATTCTCTGGCTACCGTCTGGTTCCCTGCTGCTCATGAAGGATGAAACCCAGCACTACTGGACCCACCAGGTACCAAAAACCAAAAATGCAGTGGGGCAAAGAATTAACCTGACTTACCGCCTCATTCGACACCTGTCCGGGGCAGGGCCCGGATAAAGCGGCCAACATCGATCTCCGGGCGTTGGTGCGCTGCTTGCGCTCAAGTGTTGTCAGTCTCGATGATATGAGCCGCAACCTCTTCGAGAAAAAGTCGTTTGTAGTCCACATAGACACAGGATGAGTGAGGGGTAATCATGATGTTTGGTAGCTGCCACAGACCTGAGTCTGGCGGCAGGGGTTCCTCATCGACCACATCCAAAAATGCGCCGCCAATGTGGCCCGCGGCCTTTAGCAGTGCTTCGCTACGAATGGCATTACCCCGGCCAAAATTGTAGATGTAAGCGCCGGGCTTGCAGCGCAGGAGTCGGACTTCATCCATCAGTCCATCTGTACTTTCACCACCAGGCAACACGAGTGCAACATGGTCTGCCAGGGGGAGGAACTCATCCAGGTCGCTGACGGGCGCCACTTCAACACGCTCCAGTGGAACCGGTAGCCTGGTCGGGTCCCGTTTGATACCGATAACCCGTGCACCCGTTCGACTGATGAGATTGGCGCAGTGACTACCGATATGGCCGAGTCCAACAAGCAGTACGGTCTGGTTTTGAAGCAGGCGTGATGTGCGCTGCAGGTTTCGGTCCCATTCACGGCGCTCAAAATTCCGGATCATGTCTGGCATGCAATGGTTCATGAACAGCAATGCGCCCAGCAGGGATTCTGCAATGAGCGGGCCGTGGAATGTGCCATGAATTACGTCAACCCGGCCGGTAGGATCGGGCTTGACCCATTCATCACCGGCCGCGGGAGTAAAGACTGTTTTGAGTGAAGGGCAGGTTGCATACCACTCGGCAGCAAAATGCCAGGCGAGGACGTACTCTGCGTTTGCTGCGGCTTCCAGGAAGCTGTCTGGACTATCGTGAAAGATTAACGTGGCGCCGGGGAGACGACCGGAAAACCCCGCTAAATCTGCCTGCCTGAAATCGAAAGCGTCAACCTCGGGCCACCAGAGAAGGGTATGAATTTGCATGTGTGCGCTCCGTGGACCCGAAATGTGCGCATTGTATCCTGCCCGTGGGTAGCGGGCTGGAGATCAATTTGGCTCTGTGCATTATCCGGGCAAGCTTCTCTCACTCGGCGGTTAGCGCCTCGTCGATAAAACGGCGCCACTGTGGGTATTGTTCAAAGGCTTTATCATCCCAAATGGCGAGCAGGTCTGCTCTTGCGACTTCTTCAGCAACACCCTCCCGCAGTACGCGGTATAAGTAGGTAAACGCCGACGCCCGATAGTTGGCAAAACAGTGGACGAGGGTCTTGCGCCCAGCTCTGGCGTCCATCACCGCAAAAAACAATTCGAGATCAGCATTTGTAGGATTATCCCAGACCACGGGAATCTGCACGTAACTCATGCCGGCACCAGTAACGTGAAATGACTCCTCCCCATTGCGCTTCGGGTCGGCGGTTGCCAGGTTAATGACGAGTTCAAATTTCTCGCTAGAGAGTTTGGGCACCTGCACCGGGAATACCTGGCCCGCGGTCGACAGTACATCTGAAATTCGGTGGTAGTTATAAATGTTATCGGGGTCTGGCGCTTCCGCCTCTGCCCGCACCAAGGGCGCCAGTAAGGATAGTGTGATTAGTGAGATTAGAGAGATCAGAGAGATCGGAATGTGGATTGTTTTTAGCATTTAAATTGCTGCGCGGAACAGTGGATTGGAGCGAGCATTGTGCCACTGCCGCTGCGTTACATCGACTTGAATCTACGGGCATATCGGGCCGACATCCTGTCAGCCCAATCCAGGACTTCCTTGTAAGCACACAATCATGCCCTTTATCATCGAAGCGTGAATAGGAATTGAGCCACTTTTGGCGTGAGAGATATCTGACGTCTGCCGGCAGTTGAATTATGTTGTCTCCAGTCTGGCCATTTGACGTCAAACGTCTACCTGTCTTTTATGGCTGGGTTATCTGGCTGTTCAGCACGCTGGGGTTTCTGCTCAGTGTGCCGGGACAGACCATGGGCATGGCCGTTTTCACTGATCCGTTTATAGATGTGCTTGGCCTCACCCGTACCCAGCTTTCCATGGCGTACCTTGTGGGTACCGTAAGTTCATCTCTTTTCCTGACCGAGGCGGGGCGCTGGTATGACCGGTTGGGCGGACGCGTCATGATGGTCGCCTCCAGTTTTGCCCTCGGCACCATGGTGCTGTACATCAGCTTTGCAGACACCATCGCTGGCTGGTTTGGCGATAGTACTGTCGTCACGTTTGTGGTCATCCTGGTGGGTTACTTCGGCGTTCGGTTTTTTGGCCAGGGCGTTATGACCAGCGCATCGAGGAATGTGTTGCTGGTCTGGTTTGTAAAGCGTCGCGGACTTGTGAGCGGCGTACGCGGTGTTTTTGTGTCGCTTGGCTTTTCGCTGGCGCCACTACTTCTGGCATGGTTGATTGTCACGGCAGGATGGCGCGGTGCCCTGTGGATCATGGCGCTGATCGTGGGTGTGGTATTTGCGTTGCTCGCCCTGATTTTTGTCCGTGATTCCCCGGCCCAGTGCGGCCTGATGCCAGACGGTGAACCCTGGCAGGAAGAAGGCGAGCGCAAGCTCACAGAAACCCCGAGTCTCGCGCTGGCAGAGGCGCGCCGCTTGCCTGTTTTCTGGATCTACTCATTGTCCCTTTCAATGCACGCGCTGTTTGGCACCGCGCTGACGTTCCATGTGGTGTCAATTTTTGCTGAGGCTGGTCGCGATCGGGTGGAGGCGTTTGGCTACTTTTTTCCGGCGGCGGTCTTCTCTACCACGGTG
>CAYGNA010000101.1:0-10678 GCA_964351065.1 uncultured Pseudomonadales bacterium | reverse complement strand
ATTGTAACTCGTGGCGGCACCATCGTGGACGGTACCGGCAGCGAACCTTTCAAAGCTGACGTCGCGATATCCGACGGTATCATCACGGCAGTCGGCAAGATTGAGGGCACAGGTAAAAAGGAAATTGACGCGACCGGACAGGTTGTTACACCGGGTTTTGTCGACATACATACTCACCTTGATGCGCAGATTGGCTGGGATCCTGACATGACGCCAGTTAGCTGGCATGGCGTGACCACAGCGCTGATCGGTAACTGCGGCGTGACCTTTGCACCCTGCAAGCCTGAAGACCGGGAACTGCTGGCGGCTACCATGGAGACAGTCGAGGATATTCCCAAGCAGGCTATCATGTCGGGTCTTTCCTGGGACTGGGAGCAGTATGGTGAATACCTTGATTCAATTGACCGCCTTGGTACAGCGATAAATGTAGCCGGCCTCGTTGGCCACAGTGCGGTTCGCTGGTATGTCATGGGAGAGCGCTCTGTCGAGGAGCAGGCCACAGACGAAGAGAAGCAGCGCATGGCAGATATTGTTGCCGAGTCACTGGATGCCGGCGCTTTTGGTTTTTCTACCAATCGTTATGAGCCACATAAGGGGCCGGATGGCCGGTCTATTCCGGGCACCTTTGCAGACCCGTCGGAGCTGGAAGCCATTGCAAGAGTAGTTGGACCTCGAAAAGGTCTGATGCAGGCGGTTGGTGCCAGTTTCGATGTCATTCAGCGCATTGCGGATACCGAGCACAGTCGCGTGCTGTTCAGCTATGGCACTGGCCCCCAGGAAGGCCAGGGCAAGCAGTCTGCTGACAACCTGGACAAGCTGTGCGAGGGCCGCAACATCACGGCTATTTCACACGTCCGTGGGTCTGGCTATATGTTTGGACTTCAGTCCGGTCTGCCCGTGGGCGGCCCGACATGGCGTGAAGTATCGAAGCTGGATTTTGCAGGACGACTCGCAGCGATCAACGATGATGAGACCGTCACAAAATTGGTGGATGAGGCAAAACAGCCCAAATCAACCGGTATTCCGATGGGTTCGGTGTTCTATCTGGGCAATGGCGAATTCCCTGACTATACCAGTGCGGATAGTTTGCAGCAGCTGGCAGAAGCAGCGGGTGAACACTGGTCAGAAACTTTCATTCGCCTGACGCGCGAAAGCAATGGCAAGGGCCTGTTCAACTTCCGCATGTTTGCCACCAATCTGAAGGAGCAGGCAGCGCTCTTCAAGAGCGATAACCTGTATCCAGGGCTGGGTGATGCTGGCGCACACGTGTCACAGATCATGGATGCCGGCTGGTCGAGCTTCCTGCTGTCACATTGGTGTCGCAATACCGGTTTCTTCACGCTGCCGCAGGTGATAAAGAAAATGACTTCTGGTCCAGCCTCGGTAATTGGTTTGAAAGACCGCGGCCTGATCAAGGAAGGTATGCGGGCTGACATCAATGTGTTTGATGCCGACACTGTTGGTGAAAGGCAGCCTGAACTGGTTCACGACTTTCCGGGTGGCGCACCGCGTTACATCCAGAAGTCGCAGGGCTTCAAAGCTACCATCGTGAACGGACAGGTCAGCCTGCTTGACGGTGAGCTTACCGGTACGCGTGCCGGTCGGGTACTGCGCCACAGTGCTGCCTGACATCGGGTGCCTCCAGATAAAAGGCCGGGCAATGCCCGGCCTTTTTGTTTATCTTTGCGACACAGGTGGCCTCAAAGCGCCACTCAAGATTCAGATCATTCATGAGGGAACAAACATGACTACTATCGATACCGGAACCGATCACCTGCTTGCAACGCTGGATGACGGCATACTGACGCTGACGTTGAACCGCCCGGAAGCCCGTAACGCCATGTCCGGCGCAATGACAGCAGCACTGGCGGATCAGTTGGCCAAAGCCGAACTGGATCCCGCGGTGAAGTGCCTGGTGCTAACGGGCGCTGGGAAAGGCTTCTGTGCCGGAGGCGATGTGAAAGGCATGGCAGAAAGCGGCGATGGCACGGTGGGAGATAACACCATTGATGGCGCCATTCATCGGCAGCGCGTTAATCAGCGTGCAACCTCCGGCAAGCTTTTCAAAATGCCTAAACCCACCATAGCGGCGCTCCCTGGTGCGGCCGCAGGCGCGGGTTTGGCGCTGGCACTTGCCTGCGACATGCGCGTGATGGCAAACAACGCAATCATGACAACGGCCTTTGCGCGTGTCGGTTTCTCTGGCGACTATGGCGGTACTTACTTCCTGACTCAATTGGTGGGTTCAGCCAAGGCCCGCGAGATGTACTATCTTTCTGACCGTGTCGGTGCCGAAGAAGCCCTCTCACTTGGTCTGACTAACTGGGTCTGTGAGGCGGATGAACTGGCGGCCAAGACGCGCGAAATTGCGCTTCGAATTGCAAACGGTCCAACAGTGGCGTATCGCTACATGAAGGAAAACCTGAACCGCGCCATGGCGGGCGAGGTTGATGACTGCATGGATCTGGAGGCAACCCACCACGTTCACTGTGGCCAGACCCATGACCACCGCGAAGCGGCCAAGGCGTTTGTCGAGAAGCGTGAACCGGTTTTCCAGGGTAAGTAGGTGTGGCGCGTTCATGGTGAAGCATAATTTCTTGTTACCCTAGCTGCCATGCAGCTGCATCGTGCGCGGTTAAGGCTGCCGCGCAAGACGTTAACTAACTGACCGGACGAGATGACGAAAATGGCAGATCAGAATCCAGAAGGATACAAGGTAGATGCGGTTAACCAGTGGGTGAAGGAAAATGTGCCGGCTCTCACGCCGCCGTTCAAGTGGACCAGGCTTGAGGGCGGTCACTCCAATCTCACGTATCGTCTGGAGGATGCCAATGGCAAGCTTGCGGTGATTCGTCGCCCGCCCCAGGGTGAACTCTTGCCTCGTGCCCACGACATGTCACGTGAGTGGGCGCTGATCTCTGCGCTGGCGGGTACTGATGTTCCAGTACCGGCACCGCTTGGCTTTTGTGAGAGTCCTGATGTGATTGGTGCCTGGTTCTACATTATGGGCAACGTTGACGGTCGGCCTCTGTACAACGCTGACGAAACCAATGATTGGGTGCCGACCGAGCGACGGCGTGTTCTGGCGGAATCTTTTATAGATGTGCTTTCTGCCCTGCATGCCTTGGACCCTGACGAAATTGGCCTGGGTGAATTGGGCAAACGCGATAGTTATGTGACGCGTCAATTGAATACGTGGTATCGCTCCTGGACTGCGTCTGTTGAGCCGGCGCAATACGATGATCCGCGCGCTCACGAGTTGCGGCAGTACTTTCTGGACCACATGCCAGACCAGGGACCCATACGTGTGGTTCATGGCGATTATGGGCTGCACAACACGCTAATTGGACCGGATTCAAAGATAGCTGCGGTGGTCGACTGGGAAATTTCTACCCTGGGCGACCCAATGGCGGACCTTGGATATGCGCTGAACATCTGGAGTGATCCCAGCGACCCACTCCCGCCTAACCCGGAAGCTGCAACCAGCCCGGCAGGATTCCCAGGCCGCAATGAACTGGCGCAGCGTTATGCAGATAACACCGGGCGCGACTTATCCAAACTGGACTACTACCTGGGCTTCAATCGCTGGAAGAGTGCGGCCATTATTCACGGCGTCTATGCGCGTTATTGTGAAGGCAAGAAGAGCACTGAAGGTATCGACCTGGACGAATTGCGGGAGCGCATTACCAAGGGGCTCGATGCGGCCGAGGCTGCCGTTAATCGCCTGCGATAGATTGAACCCAACTGCCAGCATAGGATCAAGGTGCCAGGGTCATGACGCTGGCAGTTGACCTTACCCAAAAGGCTAGCCGTAGGAGTAACTCGACTGCAATCCCAGTGGGATGCCGAGTGTCCAGTAGCCAAGCAGGAACAACGTCCAGAACAGCAAGAAGCTGAGCGAATAGGGCAGCATCATGGCCACCACGGTGCCAATACCGGTTGTCTTCACGTATCTCTGGCAGAACACCACAATCAGCGGGAAGTAGGGCATTAGCGGCGTGATGATGTTGGTTGACGAGTCGCCCACGCGGTAGGCTGCCTGCGTGATATCTGGAGACAGACCCAACTGCATCAGCATCGGAACCAGAATTGGCGCGAGTAATGCCCACTTTGCCGATGCGGAGCCGACAAACAGGTTCACCACTCCAGTAATGATGATCACACCGATGACAGTTATCATGCCGGGTAATCCGAGAGCCTGAAGCCATGCTGCGCCCTGTAATGCCAGTAGCGCGCCCAGGTTTGAGCGGGCAAATTCCGCAATAAATAGTGATGCGAAAAATGCCATGACAATGTAGTAGGACATGCCCGCCATCGAAAGGCTCATGCCCTCTATCAGGTTGCGGTGGGTTTTTACCGTTCCGGCAACGTAGCCATAGACAATGCCCGGGATAATAAACAGCAGGAAGATCAGGGGAACGATACTCGCCATCAGGGGAGCGCCTGATGAGGCGAGGCCTCCATCAGTCGCGCGCCAGGCTGAGTCTGTCGGCAGGCTCGTCAGTAGAAGACCCAGTGCAAGCAATCCCATGACAAAGAGCGCAGCCCATAACCCTCGTCGCTCCGCGCTGTCGAGCGGTTCAAGCGCTGGTGCGTCAGCAAGGTCGCCGTCAATCGTGAGGTGCGCAAGTCGTGGTTCAACAACCTTGTCGGTCAGGTACCAGCCGATACCAACGATCAGAAGACATGATGCTGAAGTGAAAAACCAGTTGTTTAACGGATTGAGCACGATGTCCGGGTCGAGAATCTGGGCAGCTGCCTGGGTGATTCCTGTCAATAGTGGGTCCAGCATGGACGGCACAAAATTGGCGCTAAATCCGCCTGATACCCCGGCAAAGGCGCACGCGATGCCCGCGAGGGGGTGCCGTCCCGCGGCTTGGAAGATTACCGCGCCCAGCGGGATCACCAGGACATAGCCGGCATCGCCCCCGCTGTGGCTCACAATGGCGATCAGGAGCAGCATGGGTGTGAGGATTTTGGGAGACGTTACGTTCAACAGCGCCCGAAGACCTGCCCTGATGAATCCGGTGTGATCCGCAAGACCAATGCCCAGCATTGCAACCAGCACGACGCCAAGCGGGTGAAAACCAATAAACGTCTTCACCATGCCAGACAGAAAACTCGTCATGGATTCGGCGGTGAGGAGATCCCGAACGACGAGCGCCTCACCCGTTCTTGGGTCGACAAAACTCTCCGAGGCGCCGGCCAGCATCCAGGAGAAAATCCAAACTGCTATCAGGAGTAACAGAAACAGGAGGGCAGGGTCAGGCAGCTTGTTGCCCACGTCCTCTACGACATCAAGAAAACCTCTTCGTCTTGCTGGTTCTACTGGCAATTTTTTAGTGTCAGCCATATTTCAGGATCCCTGGTGCAGATAACGAAGGGTAGATGAGCCGGCTATTGGAAGCCAGTTCTTAAGCTTTGGCGCTTGCTCAGAGTTCGCTGCGAGATGCTGAGTTGTTCTGGTGAACGTGGGTGTCCTGATTTCCCTCTGCTGATTAGTGGATGTCCCGAACTATTTGAATTGTTTTGGCGATGATGGGTGTCCCGAATTACTTCCTCCCTTCCATGATGGGTGTCCCTAATTACTTCCCGATGGGTGTCCCGAATTACACGTACGCCTATGGTTGTATGTCGAAAAACTTTACAGTAAACGTGCCCTGGACAGATAGCCTCCTTTCTATCCAATTGAAATATATAGGGAAAATATTTTTGGCGTGAAATTTGCTTTTGCCAGTTCAGGAAAGCGAATCTGGGGATCGAAATGAAAAGAGCTGCTTTAGCGGTGTTGGTTGTTCTCGCTGGTAATGCGTCAGTGTTTGCTGACACGATTGACATTGATGTCACTATCCGGGATTTCAAAGCTGCCTGGGAAGTGGGTGGCCATCCGGATTTTGAAGCCTATCTCGGGTCTGACGCCGGCATTGTTCAATCGACGCTCGGACCTGATGGCAAGCCGGTTTATGACAGTTCGAACTACAATCCTACGGTCACCAGCGGCGCATCTTTTAGTCAGTGGTATCGTGATGTTGCAGGAGTCAACGTATCAACCACCAAGACACTGACCCTGGACAACGGCAGCGCGACACCGGGTGGCGTATATACGTTTGATAGCGGTTCATTCTTCCCGATTGATAACGAGCTCTATGGCAACTATGCCTATGGGCATAACTACCACTTTACGCTGGAGATGCACACCGCGTTTACCTATGTCGCGGGCCAGACTTTTTCCTTCAGGGGTGACGATGACCTCTGGGTATTCATCAACGATCAGCTGGTGATTGACCTCGGTGGTGTACATGGTCCAGAGAGCGGTTCGGTCTCGCTTGACTCACTGGGGCTGACGGCGGGTAATACCTACGACCTTGACCTGTTTTTTGCGGAGCGCCGCACAACCGGTTCCAACTTCCGTATTGAAACGACCATTGAATCTCTGGTAACGGTGCCCGTGCCAGCACCGGCGCCGCTGGGATTGCTTGCGTTGGGTCTGCTTGCACTGGCGGTCAGGAAATCTATAGCCTGACACCAGAGAAACAATGCGATCAAAAGTGCCAGAGCCAAACCTCTGGCACTGATATCAGTACCCGCCTCTCTCAGTGTTGACTGGAATTTCTTCTCCAAAGGATTTACGATCGCGCGCTTCCCAGCGATTGTAGTTGCCCGTGACTGAAGCTTACGTACCCACTCCTTGTGTTCGCATCTGTCGTATGGATAGAGAAAGCGAGATGTGTATTGGCTGTCTGCGCACGCGGGAGGAGATCATGGCCTGGCCGGATGCTGACCGGGAGGCCCGCGTCAAGATACTGGATGCCATCTCCACCCGCACTCTACCGCGACGGACTAAGCGCTAGCCATTGCAAGCGGTGCCGACAACAGGCATTGCTCTCGCACGAGATATCAGCCGAGCGGATGCCCCCTAACATCATAGAACTGAAGGTGAGGCTGCCAATGAGCGCTCACAATGTAGCGACCTGGCAAAAAGTTTCAGGGTCGCTCATTGCCAAATTTGAATTGCCCAGTCGCCTTGGCCAGCAACAGCTGGATCTCAGTCGCGTCCGCCCGGTCGAGTTTGTCGGCGAGCTTAATGGCATCTTTGCCACGTAGTGTCTTGACTGTTTTGCCATCGCACAACAGGTGAAGCACGTCCCCCTTGGCGACGCGGTAGCTAAAAGGCTCGTCGGTGAGGTCAGGCATCTAAGGGCCTTGAGTCCCGCCCGGGTTGCGTCCATTTCTGGACGCCTGACAGGTTTTGGACAGTCAGGTTCTGGACAGTCAGGTTCTGGACAGTCAGGTTTTGGACAGTCATAGTGGAGACGGCATTCGTGCTTTAGCGGCGATGATGGAGAAACTCGGTATTGACGCAGTTCTCGAGCCTGTCATCGCGCAGGTATCTTGCGGCGGTTCGGGCCGCGAACCCGCGTATGTCGAACATGCTTTGCGGCGTAAAGAAGGCCGAATGTGGTGTCAGTAACAGACGGTGACGAATCCACTCTTCGCCACGGTGCCATGCTGAGATCAGCGGTCGATCCATGTTCGCCGGTTCTTCGGGCAGGACATCCAGTCCAGCGGCGAGTACCGTGTCGTTTTTCAGGGCGTCGTGCAGGGCGTCCACATCGACGACGGGCCCGCGTGCGGTGTTGATCAGAATCAGTCCCTTTTTGGCAGAAGCGAGCACATCGGCATTGATCAGGTCCCTGGTCTCCTCATTTAGCGGGACGTGGAGGGTGACAATGTCAGACTGCCCAAACAAATCTTCAAGGCTGTCTGCACGACGGATACCCAGGGAGAGCTCTGAACCATTTGGCTTGTAAGGGTCATAAAACACCACATCCATATCAAATGCCTTGGCGCGGAGCGCGGCTGCGGTGCCAATGCGACCAAGCCCGACCACGCCCAGTGTCTGGGTCGACAGGCGCTGGCCAAACGGGTTTAGCGCTGGTCGCCAGTTGCCACGCGGGTCTTCGCGCAGTCGTTCGTCATGAAACGCAATACTCTTTGACAGCGCCAGCATCAGTGCCATGGCGTGGTCGGCAACCTCACGGGTGCCATAATCCGGCGTATTGCAGACGGGAATGCCAAGGTTGCCCCACGCCTGTAGATCTATCTCGTCAAAACCAACGGCTGGCTTGACGAAGATTCGACATTTGTCGAGCCTGTCCATGTACTCCTTTGGAATAGGTGCGCCGACAATGCCGTCGCAATTGCGCCACTGTTCATCCGTTACTTCAGCATACGCGTTCACGAACTCTGCTCTAACGCCATCACCTACACCCCAGAGTTCGGGTGCGTAGTCATCCTGCCAACGTGTTTGTGGCCACAATACTCTGATCATTAGGTTCCCTCTTGTTGTTTTTTGCTTTTGTCTATTGTCGATTTGTCTATCAGTCTATTTTGCCTTATGCGCTCAAACGCGGGCGGGCGCTTTTTTGAGGAAAGACTTAACGCCTTCCCTGAAATCTGGTGCTTCCGTCATGTTGCTGGTGAGCGCGTCAGGATGGTTGGACGTGATTACCGCAGCGGTACCGGCCCCTTCACCGGCCCCTTCATAGGTAGTTTCGTCATACATCGCAGGCATCTCCCTTCTTTCGGCGTAATGTAGCAGCGAACGGGATCAAAAGTCGAAGGCCGCTATATATCGGTTGTGTAACATCCTGCGTACAGCGCTACACTACACGTGGCGGCTCCCTGATTGCAGGGGCGCAAAATGGGTAGCACAAGCGATGAAGGATAAAACAGATGGTGCACGCTGAAGTACACAAGGCGCACCGGGTAGGCTGGCTCAGGGCTGCTGTGCTTGGTGCCAACGATGGCATTGTGTCTACTGCAAGCCTGATTGTGGGTGTTGCCGCAGCAGGCACTACCCAGGAAGCTGTGTTGCTGGCAGGTGTGGCCGGGCTGGTGGCCGGCGCGATGTCCATGGCGGCGGGTGAATATGTCTCCGTCAGTTCCCAGGCAGATACAGAGGCAGCGGACCTTGCGATTGAAGCCTCCTCGCTACTTGCGCACCCGGAGTCCGAGAAAGTAGAACTTGCAGATATATACGTTGCCAGGGGGCTTGAACCAGAGTTGGCGCTTCGCGTTGCAGAACAGCTAATGGCACATGATGCACTTGCTGCGCACGCGCGAGACGAGATTGGGCTAACGGAAAGTGCGCGTGCGGCGCCTGTGGTTGCAGCGCTCGCATCAGCAGGTACGTTTACGGTGGGAGCGTCGCTCCCTTTGCTGACTGCCTGGTTGGTACCTTTCATACAGATTATTCCGGCGGTGAGTGCCTTGTCGTTGCTGTTTCTTGCCGTCCTTGGTGCAGTTGCAGCCCAGGCAGGTGGTGCCTCACTGCTGCGTGGCGCCGTGCGGGTTTGCTTCTGGGGCGCCCTGGCGATGATGCTGACCGCATTGGTCGGTGAGATCTTTAATGTTGTGGCCTGAACCTGACCAGTTCAGTTTGTTGTGAGCGGATCAGGCGCGGCACAACCAAGCGCCGTGGCAATCTGGCGTATTCTTCCTGATACAGGGTGCTGATATGGTATTGTCAGGGCACAACGCAGGAATCATCCGCTTCTTTGTGCTTGCAGTACTTCTGTCCTGTATTGCCCCGGTGACTGCGCAAAGCGCGCCCCCGGTGCAGGACATCCTCATCTTGTCAGGCAAGGTTAGTGATATCCATGGCAATGGTGTCAGAGATGCGATTGTATCCATTACTATCGATGGCAAACCTTTAGCCGGCGGGAGCGGCATTGTTTCGCAAGACAATGGTGTTTTCGAAGCTGAGCTCGCCTTTCCTGCTGGTGCACTGGCCAGCGGCAGGCTGGAGGCCATCACAGAGCGCCGCGCATACCTGTCGAGCGATAAGGCCACACTGTTACGTCCCTTGGCCGAGCACATTGGATTGCAGGGCGAACGGTACTACCTGGCTCATCTTGGTGTTGTCCTGGAACGAGCAGTAACACCTTCGCTTTGGATTGCCGCAATCGTTTTGCTGGGTGTCTATATCATCATTGCCCTTGAGGTGCTGCATCGAACGCTCGCTGCAATGGTGGGCGCCTCAGTTGTACTGTTTGTAAGTTATACCATCGGCACTGTTGATGAAGGCTATCGCATCCTGACCTTTGGGGAAGCGATGGAGGCGATTGATCACAATGTGATCTTCTTGCTGATGGCAATGATGCTCATTGTTGGCGTTCTGAAACGGACGGGTGTATTCCAGTGGCTCGCTTACCAGTCTTTCAGTCTGGCGCGCGGCAACGTGTTTTTCCTGGTGATCCTGTTGATGGTCATCACGGCAATGACGTCTGCGTTTCTTGATAACGTGACAACAATGCTGCTGGTTGTGCCTGTTAGCATCCAGATTGCACTCGCGTTAGGGATCAGGCCGGTTGCATTGCTGATGCCAGAGGTTTTTGCTTCCAATGTTGGCGGCACAGCGACATTGATTGGTGACCCACCGAACATCATGATCGGATCCTACGCCAATCTGTCTTTTGCTGACTTCCTTGTCTATCTCGCGCCCCTCTGCCTGATTCTGCTGGTGGCAGCAACAGGTTACTTCCTGGTCTTTTACCGCCGTGTCTATCAAAAGGCCGAAGGTGCGAACGTGTCCACAATGCTTGAACAACTCAGGCAAGACTGTCGAATTACAGACCAGGTGCTGCTCGCCAAGTCAGTTGGTGTGCTGCTGGTG
>CAYGNA010000100.1:0-10688 GCA_964351065.1 uncultured Pseudomonadales bacterium | reverse complement strand
GCGTAGTGTGCTTGACAAAAAAACGGCCCTTGCGGGCCGTTTGATTTTGTACTGGCTGAATAGAGCGGCCTAGTTAAAAGAGCGACTTACTGTCATGCCGTAGTAACGTGGGTACAACAGGGAACCGGTCTGGTTCCAGTTCTGGTTCTCACCACCACTGCCAATACCGCGCAGCATCTTCTCATCTGTCAGGTTGTCCACAAACAGACGAACGTTCCACTTGTCGGATACGTCTGTCCAGGCAACAGAGGCGTCAATACGCGTACGGTCGGGTACAAGATCGTAATCCGCGCTCACACCGTTGGAATAGTACTCACCGGTAAAGGCTATACTTGAACGTGCAACAACGACACCAAAGCTTGTATCCCACCGGTAGCTACCCCAGATCGTGGCTTTGTGCTTGGGAATCCGCTTCAGTTGGAAGTCTTTGGCGTTAACCACAAACAGTTCCGGATTGGTTGCCGGCGTGCCGAACAGGGAAGGTGGCACGGCAGGATTGTCCTCCACCACAACCAGGTAGTCCTGGGTGTACTTCGCATCAGTATAAGAATAGTTACCACCCAGGGTGATTTCATCCGTTGGCAGCCAGGTGGCTTCTACTTCAAAGCCCAGGTTTGTTGCCTCGTTGGCGTTTTGAACAACATCCACACCACGGTTGCGGATGGGGTCAAACACGTTCAGGCGATCCTGGTAGTTGTCGTAGGTGTATTGGTACAGCGACATATTGAGGGACAGCGTGTTATCAAAGTGCATACCCTTGTAGCCCATTTCCAGCGAAACCACTTCTTCAGCGTCGTAGGCAAAAGGTTCGCCCAGATCTGATGAGGTGCCCGTGGGTACGCCACTGGCATCCCGCGGCTGATCGCGTGAATCGGTAACACCCAGTGAATAACCGCCAGCGCGGTAGCCGGTTGTTACCGAGAAGTACATGAGGATGTTGTCAGTGGGCGTCCAGTCCAGGTTGACGCGATAGTTCACATCACTCCAGCTGTCCCCACCAGAGGTCATCTGGTTTTGGCTGAACGGGAATCCACCCAGCATCAGTGGCGTCGCACAGTTGGGGTCATCAAGTGCACAAACCGGCGCAATTGGATTAGCAGGATCACCGGTAATCGTCGCCCGACCCCAGATCACATTCAGCATGGCCAGTTCTGTCATGCCAATGCCTGCTGCGCCACCAGGATAAAACGCAGCGCCAGACAGACACTCAAGAACGGGTGTCCCGCCAGCAGGAATGGGTCCACAGGCAAAGGTCGTTGGACCATTGATGAAGTTCATGAATCCACCAGGTACACCGATAGCTTGCTCAAAGTACTGAGCGCGGTCTTCACGTGCGTTCTTTTCGTCTTCCGCCCAGCGCAAGCCAACAACCAACTGGAACTGATCGTTGAAGCGATAGCTGCCCTGGGTGTAAACCGCCCTGGAGATGGTTTCCATGGAATTGCTCTGAACATAGGCATCACCACGGGCATCACCTTCCCAGCGCCCGATGATCGACTTGCGATCCCCGACGGTACCTAACCGCTGATGTGGCGCAAGCCAGGTAATCCAGGGTTCAAGCGCACCATAATTGAATGCGTTGGTGTAACGCTCCTGCTTGGAGTTGGTGAGTGAGTATTCCTGATCACGCGACTCCTTGAAGTAGTAGATACCTGAGGTTGCCGTGAAATTGTCGCCGATACCCCAGTTCAACTGCAGTTCGTGTGAACGGTTCTGCACAGGCTCCAACACGGTTTGACGGTAGTCACTCAGCTCAGACGGCGAAGCATCAATCTGCTGGTTATAGGTATATTCCTGATCGGTGTAACCAAAAATATATGTCAGCGTGGTGTTGTCATTAATGTCCCACTTGACCTCATTTTGTGACGCCCGATGCCCAAAATACTCAGCATTACAGGAGTCCCTCGTGC
Source organism: uncultured Pseudomonadales bacterium (assembly GCA_964351065.1). Classification (GTDB taxonomy): domain Bacteria; phylum Pseudomonadota; class Gammaproteobacteria; order Pseudomonadales; family Azotimanducaceae; genus JANQJA01. Next base: position 8,778 of record CAYGNA010000100.1, on the reverse strand, counting down.
TGGGATACGCCCGGCAATCACCGCCTTCCATATTGATTGCCTGAATATCATTTGGATTGGTTTGCGAAGAACCATTAACCAGCGCCTGCACCTGACTTTGACCATAGAGGGGGTTTGGCTGATACGGCCAGCCACCCACATCAACCCCTTCCCGGCGGTGCAGGGCAAACTTCTGCGCACCCGTCAGCGGATTGGTGAAGGCCAGCGCGCCTGCGGTACCGGCTGGCACCTCGCGCAGTCCCAGAACATACTGGTTTGTCCCGATGTTGCCTCGTTCTGGCGCAGAACCACCGTTGATAATCGGGCTGGATTCGATAAGCCTGTTGGACAGACGGTCATTGCCGCGAATTGTTACCTCCAACGCGTCAGTTATCTGCCAGGTCAGAGATAGCGTGACGTTCTTGTCATGAATACTTCCCACGTCTTCACCAGCAATGTTGGCCTGGGCACCATCACGATCACGCTTCACCCCAACCAGGCGAAACGCCAGTGTATCTTCGATGATCGGACCTGACATTACGCCGTAAAATTCCTGCGTATTGAAGTCACCAAGCTGAACACGGAAGTTACCTTCCCAGTCAAATGTTGGTTTCTTGGTCACGTAATTGAGCGCGCCACCAATCGAGTTGCGGCCGTACAGGGTGCCCTGCGGACCACGCAATACTTCTACTCGCTGAAGGTCATAAAGTGCGTTTTCAGATGCAGCAATACCAAAATCTGGTGAATAGACACCGTTATAGTAGGTCGCAACCCCCGGGTCTCCACCAAGTGCACGGAAGTTTCGTCCCACGCCTCTAATGCGGATATCGTAGGAGTCCCGCGTTGTCGCGGGAATGTAGTTAACCATCTCATCAGCGCCCTGGAGCCCAAACTCTTCTATGTTCTCAGCGCTGAATGCCGTGATGGAAATGGATGTATCAGAAACAGTGGCTTCCTGCTTCTCCGCTGTCACCACAACCTCTTCAATCTGTCGGGTTCGCTCGGCGGCAAACGCGACTGAAGAAATCAGGACACAGGAAGATGCAACTAACGGTATTAGCTTGCGGTCTAAATGACGCATTGACGCTCCCTCAAAAACGAGTCTCTACAGCACGCACAAGTTGACCCGTCTATTCGACGAAGTGTCTCCCCCAGGCAGCAATCGCGTAGCTATTCGAGACCACGGAATATACAGAGTTCTACTACTGCCATCGGTTTTTATAGCCTAGTCACAGTCAACCGGCAATCGGATCAGTGATTTTTTCGTCGTTTTTTTCGATACCGATGACCAGCTTTTTCGACGATATGATGGTTGTCTTATCATGCGAATAAATGCGGGGGATTAATCAAAGCGTCCCGTTTTCTGCTGCTTTTTAGGCAGCGAAAGAGGTTCTCCGTGCACCGATTGAATCAGCAAGGTATCGCTTGGCATCAGACACCATCACCGGATTTGATACTACGAGATAAGCCAAACGGGGTTGCTGCGCGACCAGAGTCATCGCTGCCCACAGGGGAATTGCATAGCGCCTGCCCCTGGAGATCAAACCCCATCAGTAACGGATCATGGTCGGATGTACGGAACGGTATCGCTGCGTCAAAAAGTGCAGGGTCCCGGCCATTGTCAAGGTTGTAGTCAAGCAGGGATGGTTCATCAGCATTGATATGCCAGGCCGCGGCGCCTGTCGCCCGTGATGCGAGACAACTGCTGGCGAAACCGTAGTCCAGTGTGCCGCGCTGACCGTTGAACGTATAACCATAGGCGTCTGGATTGAACCTGGCTTCGAGATTGGTGAACCCCGCATTCTCCAGTGCACGTATCGGATCTTCCTTAGCGTATGAATTAAGATCGCCGATGATAAGAACATCCGGGTTACCTGCGCCAGCTGGATCACGCCGGACCCAGTCGATCAGCGCCTCGGCAGCGGCGATTCGGGTGAGATTACAGTTCCCCTGCCCATCTTTCACATCCGGGTCGCCTGCGCAGGCTGACCCTTTCGACTTCAGGTGGGTAACAATCACCGTGACATTTTGTCCGCTACCCAGCGACTTGAAGCGCTGCGCAAGCGCAGGACGGCTTTTGGTGTCGTCGAAACGACTGTCAACGCTACTATCCAGCAGCGCATGAACACCAACGGGTGCAACCCGATTCGGGCGATAGATAAACGCAACCTTTATCTGATCTGTACCAATCGCGCCAGTTGGAACCAGCGCCCAGGAACCCGCATCACCCAGTGCATTGACCGCATCAACAATATCTTTGACTGCCTGGTCGGGCACGCCAGCCAGGTCGTTTTCGACCTCGACAAGCCCGATGACATCCACATCCATTGTGGAGATTGTCTGCGTCAGTTTGGCGCGTTGCCGTTCGAACTCTTCTGCCGTATCTGCACCACGCGCATCAAGTGTCGTGAAGTAGTTGAGCACATTGAAAGCTGCAACCCTGAAGTTGCCACCAACATTCGGTTGCAACCGCTGTCGTGGATTGGCGGCCGAGATGACAACAGCACTTGTGGGCTGCAGGCGATATGCACCAAAACCAAAACTGAGCACAGCTGAAACATCATTGATCACATCACCTGATCGAACCGTCGCGGCACTGGTAAGCGGTCCACCGCCGGTTGCATGAACGACAGGATCAGGATTGCGCGCTAAGTCACCATCATCAAGCAGAATGATCGACGCCGAATTGGCATGCATTTGCGTATACGCCTCGGGCCCAGGCGCCCTGACCTGGGTAGGCTGCATCAGGATACCCCGATCAGTTACCCCCAGTTCGCCAAACTGGAGGTTGTAGTTGCTAACGACGGTGAGCGGGCCTGTCAACCTGACCCGCATACCTTCCAATGATTCCAGGTCTGTGCCGGCAATGTCTTTGATGACCGCTTCCGAGGGCAATTCATTCTTATCGTCGAGTACACTAACGCTCACGCCGGCAAGACCGGTAAGCCCATTTCGCTCAACCACAACACCGACTACCGTTGCACGGTCACCCACTTTTACCGGCTCCCTGCAGGCATCGCAGAACACAAACACTCCCTCAGATGTTGCGGGGTCTGCATCCTGATCAACGTTGGGTTCCTGAAGAAAAAAGCCTTTAAGTCCGCTAACGAAATCCCCTGTCACTATGCCTTCAATCAAAACCCGCGTACCAACCAGCGGACTTTCGGCACCTCTCCCCTGAACCTCATGAATTTTCGCCTCGAGGACATCAGCGGCATTCGCCAACGCCACGCCGGATAGACCTGCCGCAGTAATCGCCAGAAAAGCACCGACCAACACCTTGCCCTTGGGAAACCTGGATACCATCAACCTAATGCCACCCCGTTTGTGAAAGCAACTCGCCCGGTTTTGCCAACCCCATGTACTTGCACTCCCTTCACTATTCCCACTCACTATTCCCACTCGACAAGGCCATTTACTAACACCACTCATCCAATGCCACTCATCCAATGCCACTCACCCAATGCCATTGGCCCAACGCCAATTGGCTACATGGTTGACACATACATCTCGCCTAAAGTGCCAGTGGCCTATTCTGCGAATGAGAACGCCTGTGTTACTTTGACCGGATGATGTTGATCCTTCAAAGCGCACTCGGCCTTTTTACCATACTGGGGCTCTGCTGGCTCATGAGCGAAAACCGCAGCCTCGTTCGACCCGGGCTCGTGGCCAAGAGCCTTGTGTTACAGGCTGGCCTCACCCTGTTGCTACTCAAGCTACCGGGCTCGCAACAGGTTTTTATACTGCTGAACGATGGCCTGGTTGCACTGCAGGCAGCCACACAAGCGGGTACCTCGTTCATTTTTGGCTATGTTGGCGGTGGTCCCCTGCCCTTCGTTGAGACAACCGCTGGCGCCAGTTTTATTTTCGCCTTTCAGGCACTGCCACTCATCATTGTAGTGAGCGCGATCTCAGCTCTGCTCATGTACTGGAAAATCCTGCCCGTTATCATGCGTGGATTTACCCTTGTGCTGGAAAAGACGCTGGAAATTGGCGGCGCGCTCGGGCTTGCTGTATCAGCCAATGCGTTTCTTGGCATGGTCGAGTCGCCACTCCTGATTCGCCCCTATCTCACCAGAATGAACCGGGGCGAACTGTTTGGCGTCATGTGTGCCGGCATGGCAACCATTGCCGGCACCATGCTTGCGCTGGAGGCAGCAATCATCAGTAGTGTCGTGCCAAATGCCGTGGGACATCTCATCAGCTGTTCAATCATTACCCTGCCTGCCGCCATCTATATCAGCCACCTGCTTGTACCGGGTGATGAACATGTGACAACCGGTGACCAGCCCATCGACAGTGACGCGGCCGGCGCAATGGACGCCCTGGTGACAGGAACACAAAACGGACTTGCGCTGTTCCTGAATATTATCGCCATGGTGATTGTTGTTGTGGCGCTGGTTGCGCTTGCCAATGCAGCCCTTGGACTGCTGCCGATGGTGGCGGATATGCCAGTTACCCTGGAGCGGATACTTGGCCTTGCGATGGCTCCACTGGCGGTGCTCATAGGCATTCCTTTTGAGCAGGCGCTGGTTGCCGGCGAACTGCTCGGCACCCGCATAGTGCTAACAGAACTGGTTGCCTATATCAGGCTGGGCGAGCTTGCGCCGGAAGTCATGAGTGAACGCAGCAGGATCATCATCACTTATGCACTTTGCGGTTTCGCTAACCTGGCAGGACTTGGCATTATGATTGCCGGCCTTACTACCATGGTTCCGTCCAGACGCCAGGAAATACTGTCGCTTGGGTTCAAGTCCATGATCGCAGGTACCATTGCTACGGCTACGACCGCAGCGCTGGTTGGCATTGTACTCTGACTTGTTGGCAGCGTTAGTGAAGGGCTCCGGCCAAGCGACGCCGGTAGTCCCTTGTCAGGGAAGAGTCAGGACCCATTAATGCAAACACATCAAGCATTGCGCGCCGGGCGGCGCCGTCGTCATATTCAGGATTCCTCGCAACAGCCGTCAGCAACCGCTCGAGGGCTTCATCAAACTGCCCCTGGTTAGCCAGCACCCGACCGAGTTCTACTGCGGCGTCGATATCATCAGGCGACGCGCTACAACGTTCACGGAGTGCATCAACATCAACACCCGCGGTCATTTGAAGTCGAATTTTTGCCGTCAGTTGGGCTACCGCGTCTTGTCCGCGGGTTGGCAGGGCCTGTAAGACCTCGAGAGCCTCATCGTTGCGTTTAAGTTCACTCAGCAGTTCCGCCAGCGCCAGCCGTGCTGCCTCATGGTTCGGCTCAAGCAGAATCGCTTGTGTCAGCAGGTCTTCTGCCTCCACAAGATGTCCTGCGCTTGCAGCCACGGCTGCAGCGTTTACCTTATTGTCTGCTGGTGACGGCGCCAGGCTATCGATAAATTCATTGACGGGCCCAGCCGGCTGCGCACCCACAAAGCTGGATACCGGTTTACCGTCACGAAATGCTACTACCAGCGGGATGGAACGGGCACCCAGCATGGCGGCAACCTGGGGGTTTTCATCAACATTAAGTTTGACCAGTTCAAAGTCATCCGGGCGCGCTGCTGCAACACTTTCGAGTATGGGTGTCAGCTGTCGACAGGGGCCGCACCAGGGTGCCCAGAGATCCACCACAACAGGCTTTGTCTTCGACCGCTCGATGACCAGTGCTTCGAACTCACTATCAGTAATATCTCGTGCAATGCTACTCATTGATCAAAGATCCAGTTCAAGCCGCGCGATTCGATGCCGGTTTTCCACCACCTCATCGCAACGTAAGCGCAGTTCTTTACTCAGCAAATCGAACTCGTGTTCGAGACGCAGTCGTTCATCACTGCCATGGTGCAGCGGCATTATCTGCGAATAGAGCACCTCAGTACGGTGCTCAAGATTTGGAATCACTCGCGTGCCCAGCTCCCGGTTACGATCCTGCAGACGCTTGATTTCAAACTCACTTGCTTTCATTGGGTACTTGCACTGAGTGCTTGCATTGAATGCTTGGCTATTTCCTGAACATCGGATTGTAACATTTGTCGATCTGCTGGAAAGCGGGGACGCAGTGGTGCCCGCGCTTTCCAGCGAACAAAATGATCAACGTCAATTACAACAGCTCACCACCACAAGCCGAGGCAGTGGTGCCATATTTTTCGTAGGCACGAATTACATTGGCGCCTGTCCGCCAACGATGCACCTCGTCAGGCCCATCCACCAGGCGCTGTGCCCGAATGCCGGTATACCAGCGTGCAAGTGGGGTATCAAGGCTATACCCGAGCGCGCCGTGCAGCTGTAGCGCTGTATCAACAACCTGGTGAACCATGTGCGCAAGGAACACCTTGGCGATACCGTTTTCCTGTCGAAGATCCTCGCCTCGCTCTGCCTTATAGGCAATGTGCAGCAGCATGAGTCGCGCTTTATATATTTCTGCGGCACAGTCGGCAAGCATCCATCGAACGCCCTGGCGATCAGCAAGCCGTTCGCCAAACGTACTGCGGTTCACCACATGGCCGGCAGCCAGGTCGAGCGCGCGCTGGGCAATGGCTACGTTATGCATACCATGGCGCAATCGGCCATATGCCAGTCTGTGCTGACCCATATTGAACCCCTGCCCCCTGCCACCAAGAATGTTTTCCCTTGGCACTTTCAGGTTCTCGATCTTGATCTCAGAGTGTGAACCGCCCAGCTTCAAGCCGAGTTCGGAATGGGGCTGCATGGTTTCTATGTTTCGCAGTATCTGGTAACCCGGGTTGGGCAGCTCAACAATAAAGGTACTGTACTGTTCATGACGCGGCGCATCCGGATCAGTCTTGGCCATGACCACGGCAATGTCGGCAACGCTTGCCGAAGAACTGAACCATTTCTCGCCATTAAGCACCCACTCGTCGCCCTCAAGCACTGCCGTTGTTTGCATGCCGGTCGCATCAGCACCAGCCGCTTTTTCTGTCATGGAATAACAGATGCGCTTCTGCCCATCCAGTAGCGGCTTCAGGAATTTCTCTTTCTGAAAGTCAGTACCATGCTCCAGCAGCGTCAGCATGGTGGCATCGTCAGGCCCCTGGGTATTGAGCGCGAGTGCACCCAGGAAACTCTCACCAAGTTCCATTTGCACGAGCGCGTTGGCAAGCGGGCGCAGCCCCATACCGCCATGCTCGACCGGAATAAAAGGACACCACAGCCCCTCCGCCCGGGCCTTGCCCCTCAGTTCTGCCAGCACTCCTTCAAAATTATCAGCAGTGCAACTCTCTTCCGCAGGAATGCACTCCCGTTGAACAAAATCGCGCACTTTGGCGCGAATGGCTTTTGTGTCTTCCGGTATTTCAAAATCAATCATGGTTGTTCCCTCTTTGCATGTTTTGGTCATCCCCTGTTTGAGGTATCGGTAGTTTCAATCAAGATGCCGCTGTTACTATCTCATAGCCGGCAACAGAGGAACATCGACATTCGCCAGACCCGAGGCGCCACTGTGCCCATCTCCACCAAAGTGGTAGATTGCATTCAAAGGAAGAAGGGGCACACCAGTGATCGAACACTCATTTGTTAACAGATTTCAGCAAGATGGATATGTTGTTATACCGAATCTGTTGACAGAAAGTGAACTGAGCCGCTATCAGATTGCTGTGGCCAACGCGGTGCGCCTGCGGAAGCAATTCGACAGGCGTTCGCTGATCGAGAAATCCCGGTATGAACAATCATTTATCCAGTGCATGAATCTCTGGGAAGACTTTGCTGACGTTCGCCCGTTCACCTTTCACCCAAAGGTCGCTGAAGCTGCTGCAGCACTGCTGGGCGCATCTGCGATTCGGCTCTGGCACGACCAGGCTCTGTTCAAGGAACCCGGCGGACGCGTGACAGACCCGCACCAGGACCTGCCATACTGGGCCATGGCAGAGACCGACGCGTTAACCGCCTGGATTCCGCTCGAAGGCTCAACCCTGCAGAACGGGTGCATGGGCTATGTACCGGGCTCACACCAACTGGGGATCAACAAGCATGTTGACATATTCAGGGGTAACGAGCGTGAACTGGCCGAGCAAGCTAAAGAGATGCTCGTCGCAGAACCGGTCTTCGTTGAAGTGCCCAGAGGCTCAGTCGCGTTTCACCACGGTCTTACTGCACACCAGGCAAAGGCCAATACCACTAGCCAGGTGCGCGAAGTTCATACCATGATTTTTTTCCGAGACGGCATGACACGACACGCCTCCAATGCACACTACTCGGTCGATCGGGCCGGTATCAAACCCGGTGGAGTAATAGCCAGTGATGCAACACCAATAGCCTGGCCGCGGCCCGTGGGTGATCTGCCAACGCCGCCACAACCGCTCGGTTACCCGGAAAAAATCCTGCGCTCAGGCGCCTTCCCAATTCACGACCTGACAGCCGATTCACCACAATCGGAGGTGCCAGAATGATTGTGTGTCGGCTCAGCACGCGTCCAAACTACAGTTCCTTAGCCACCAGCGGCTAAAGCAGCAAGCTGTTGCGTCCCTTTCAACGTTCAGAATACAAACCCTGAGGCCTGCCGAAGCCAGTCATACCATCAGAGAAACTTTCGCCGGGATGCAGATTACCGTAGGCTACAACCTGCATCCTGTTTGAGTCTTTTCCATGCCGCAAGACCAGCTTGACGAAGCCCAGGCAATACTCTGGGCACCGGAACAAATCGGCCAGCACCATATCGAATCAATGCTGGGGCGCTTGATGTCCCACCAGATCGACTATGGTGAACTCTATTTCCAGAGCAGCACATCCGAATCCTGGATCATGGAAAACGGCATCATCAAAAATGGCAACTTCAGCATCAGCAAGGGTGTTGGCATCAGGGCTGTAAGCGGCGAGAAG
>CAYGNA010000099.1:0-10694 GCA_964351065.1 uncultured Pseudomonadales bacterium | reverse complement strand
GTGTTTCGGCACGGACGCCTGCGCAGAAGATTATGCGGGTGTAGTTCAATGGTAGAACTTCAGCTTCCCAAGCTGATAACGTGGGTTCGATTCCCATCACCCGCTCCAATTCAATCGATTAGATTCCAGGAAAAGTCTCGGCTCAATGATCAGCGTTAACATTATCTCTATCGAAGACGATCTCGATCAGTTGGTACTGGACATCAATGAGGCCGAATGGGATGAGGCCAATGACATGTCCGAATACGACGTGGAGGCGCTCGAGGCTTACCTGCTGACGCCAGACACGGTATTTATCGCCTGTTACGAAACCGGGAACGACATCGACACCTTACTGGGGATTGCGTCTGCCCGCCTGGAGATCAAACCCTACGATAAAGCCCGCTGGCTCTATGTTGACGAGGTAGATGTTTGTGCTGACCAGCGGCAGCGTGGCGCCGGCAGCGCAATTATGCGCAAGCTGATTGAGTTGGCTAAAAACGAGGGTTGCGAGGACGTATGGCTCGGCACCGAGGTCGACAACCACGCCGCTAACGCCCTTTACCGGTCGCTTGATCCTGACGATGTAGCCGAGGTGATCGGCTACACCTTTGAGACCGACGACTAGACTGTCAGGCGGCCTGGCCCCATCAGTATTTCTTTCATATTGCCTTTTGCCTGCATGCTGACGATCAGCAGGTAAGGTGCCAGGTACATAATACCGCCAAAAAAAGCGACAACTGACAGCGCAAGGCCACCAGCAGAAAACTGGTGACGCCAGGCTGTCCATATCGCAGACAGCGCCAGGAAACCCATAAAATCAAAATTGAACTGCCCAGGCCAGGTCAGTGCCACCATGGCATCAAAAAAGATCGGAAATATGTTCATGCCATAATTCACGCTGACTATGCCTGTGTAGACACCCAAACATAAGAAATACACAACCAGAAATATGCGGAATGCGGTCATCGGACTTCCTTCAGAAGAGTAAGTCAGCAGAAGATAGCGCGAGTGCGGCGATCGGAACAATTACCATTGAGGTAATCAATCCTATGCCAACTCGTGGAATTCCAATGGCGAAGCTGGCTTACATGGAAGAAAGGGTACCAACCAATAGCAACCCACTGCCAACGAGGTATTACCCAAGAATCTCCCTGGCCTGTCGGGCAATCTCCTCAGCGGTTTCGATTTCGCCCCGCGCTACTCGCTCGATAAAGCGTACCTGGCGATTAACCGCCAGATGTACTGCCACACGCGCGTGCACAATTTCCGGTGATGGCGGCTTGGTGATGTAGTCGACCGCGCCGGCTTTAAAACCTCTCGCCTCATTGTGACGGTCGTCCATGGAGGTAACAAAAATGACGGGGATGTTCTGCGTTGCGGGGGTTTCCTTGAGTCGAATGCAGACCTCTATGCCACTCATTTGCGGCATGACCATATCGAGCAAAATCAGATCGGGTTGTTTCTCCTCGGCAATCTCAATTGCGCGCTCACCGTTGGTCGCCACATGGACGATATACATGTCCGACAACATTCTCCCAAGCACCCGCACAACAGTTGTCTGGTCATCAACAACAAGGATCACCGGCTTCTCTGTGTCGCTCACTTGCAGTCTCCAATAAGTCTGTTGGCAGCTCACGGGCTCAATTGCTGCTGATCAAGAATAACCGCAGCAAGAATAACCGAAAGCCGCTCGAATAAGCACCAATTCAACCCGACAGGCTGCTGAAGCTAGTCAAGATCGCGATAAGCGGGCACGCAGAACAGTATCAGCACCAGGCAAATCAACCCTGCGGCAGAAGCGCCAACCGCCCACTGGGGTCCTACAAGATCAGCCACGATGCTAATTGGATAGATACAGATCGACAGCACCGACATCTCCAGCATATAGATACTCATCACCCTGCCACGAAAGTGATCATCCACATAACTCTGGATCAGTACGTTCGATAGCGACATACGGGCCGACTGCCCGAGCCCGACAATCGTCAGGAGGAATACCGAGAGCCAAAAATTGGTCGACATCGCGAAGAACATTAGCGCAACCCCCAGGAGCAGCGCCCCCGACAGCAATACCCTTGCCCGATTGCGATTGGACATTGACGCAATCACCAGCGACCCGGCAAGAGAACCCACGCCCGAAATCGAAATCAGGAGGCCCAGCCGATCGGGACCGGCATCCAGCACATCCTTGGCGAATCCAGGCAGTAGCATGAAATAGGTCATGCTGAAGAACACCATCAGGAAGTTACAGCCCAGCAACATAAAAATAACCGGTGTGCGCAACACATATTCAAAACCGAGCTTCAACTCCTGAAGCATTGGCCCATCTGGCACCTGGGGTGCAACGCGATCTGCAACAGACACCTTGAACATGACAACCACGGAAAAAATGTAGAGCGCTGTCATCAGGTAATAGACAAACCGTGCGGGCTCAATATTGCCATCGCCACCACCAAGCGCCGCAACCATACCGCCAGCGAGACCGGGTAACAGAAGTCTTGCGGTATTCATGCCGGAAGTATTGAGCGCAATTGCGTTGGTCAGCCGAGATAACCCAACGACGTCTTTGGTCAGGGCCTGACGAGCTGGCATCATCGCGTTCATCGCAAGCCCCTGCAATACTGACGCGATCAGGAGATGCTCAAACGTCAGTTCACCCAGGGTGATGAGGACACCAATTGTCAGCGCAATCAACGCATTGAAGGTCTGGCAATACTGAATGACATGTTTTTTCTGGCGAACACGATCAGCGACCACGCCGCCAAGCGGTGCTGCAAACAACCCCACGAGGCCACCCGCAGCAGACATCCAGCCAAGCTTCTGGTAGGACCCGGTGATTTCGAAGACAAGCCAGCCCCTAACGAACATTTGCATGTTCATCGACGCGAAGTTCCCGCACAGCGACAGGAAGAACCAACGGAAGTTGGTATCGCGGAAGGCATCGAACGTCTTGGCCCACCTGGAGGGAGGCAGTGTCTCTTCCTCTTCCGCTCGTTCCAGATCAAGATCAGCTGGCGCAGGAACGTCTTCTTTTCTCAGTTGTCCCTCGCTCATCAATCGAATATAGCAGCATGCCCCCGGTCAGACCATCCGCACTTAACCTGCCTTCTGATGAAAGGCAAAGTGCCCGTGTAGCTACTCGGGGGAGAGCCTGACCAGCATTTTGCCGGTATTTTCGCCCTGCAGCAGACCAATCAGCGCCGCCGGCGCCTGCTCGATACCCTCTTTGATGGTTTCGCTATATTTCATTTTCCCTGCTGCCATCCAACTACGCATATCCGCAAGAAACTGGTCGCGCATGCCGTTGAACTCGTAGACTACAAACCCTTTCATGGTGACCCGGTTGTAAATCATATTAGCGAGCGTGGTAACACCCTCGGACCGCGAACCCTTGTTATTGTAGGCTGAGATCATGCCGCAGATCGGGATTCGCCCCAACGGGCGCATTTGTCCAACAGCAGCATCAAGGTGCGATCCACCCACATTATCAAAATACACATCAATACCATCGGGCAGGCCGATATGCAGTTCACGCGCAATACTGCCGTTCTTGTAGTTAAACGCGTGATCCACGCCTAACTCATCGCGCAGGTAGTCAACCTTCTCGTCAGAGCCGCAACTGCCGGCAACACGACACCCTTTGATTTTTGCAATCTGTACCGCAACGCTCCCCACGGCACCAGCGGCAGCAGATACAAAGACGTTTTCCCCGTCCTGCAGTGCACCGGTGACCAGCAGACCGCCGTAAGCTGTTAACCCGGTTCCACCCAGAACGTGCAAGTGAGTCGTTAACGATTCCCCATCTGTCGTCACCGGTTGCAGTCCTTCACCATTACTGAGGAAATATTCGCGAAAGCCAAATCTGCTTTGTACCAGTGTCCCTGCCGGTAAATCTGCGAGTTGCGACTGCTCGACGACACCTATGGCACCACCACCCATCACTTCATTCAATTTGGTCTGGCCATTGGTCAGGGGCGGGCGCATCGCTGGATCAACGGACATATAGATGTTCCGGACCAGCACTTCGCCTTCACCCGGCGCGGCCAGTTCCCGTTCCACCAGGGCAAAATCTGTCTCTACCGGCAGACCTTCAGGTCGGGCGACCAGGTGGATTTCACGACTCAGCTGTGTCATCTAAACTTCCCTCGTTGGTTTCAGTTACATCAGAATTAAACATGAGCCTGCAGGGTGAACCAGACCGGGCGTAATTTCAAAACTATTTACAATTCCTGGCTGGCCCTGGCTGTATATTTGGTTATCACTTACGTTTTAACTTACTTAATATTGAGATTCCAGTTGTAAGGCAAATCCGCACTGACTCTCTCAAACTCCACCGCTTGTGTGTATCGCCGGACAAATTCAGGCAGATCGTCAAAGTCTTCACCATACCAGCGGAAAATACGGCTCACGTGCGCGACCCCATTGACGATGGCCAGGCCCTTGCCTCGCTGACTGAGAAATTTTCGCGTCTGCTCAGCCAACTGCTTATCGAGTTCTTTTGCCGTATACAACTCTGTGCGCAGATCGGGACAGCTGACAGAGGCACAGTTCACCGCAAAATGAATCCGCGGCTCTCCCAGGCTGCGGATTATCTTGTGTTCTATGTCATCCAGGGAAAGGTCACCATCCGCGTTCCGGAGCACAGATCTATCCCATGGACCGCGAAAGATGTTGCCGATATCCCGAATGCTGTTCACTGGCCACTCATCCAGGATCAACTGAATGGTCAACAGGTTGTAGGCGTTGATGTAGAACGCGAGCCGCTCTTCGCGCGAAGCAAGCCTGCCGACATCAAACTGTCGTATCTCAGCAACAAGGGCCCCGAACCGGGGATCCTGGCCAATGCCCACGTAATCAAGGCGATTTACATCCACGCCATCAATCTGCCCGGGTTGAACCCAGTCAGCCAGCAAACCATCATAGTGAGACCAGTTGGGTTCGATAGCGTACGAGGGCATCGCCCCGCACAGCAGGGAACTCCAGATGGTAAAGAGTAGTATTCGCACTATCATTCTCCGAGCGTTAGGGTCAACATAAGACCAACAAGTATCGTTATTGTTACAGGCGACAGGATGACATCCAGCTTCTTCGTGCAGTACCCGGAAGTTTTCGCCGCGGTAGTCGCGCTGATGGGATTTGGTGCTGCGACACTCACCAGCCGCTTGATCGAATGGATACTGGTACTCGTCCAACGCGGTGTTCGGCGCATTTCACCGGTCCGGGCCGAGCAACTGGCCAGTATGGCCCCGCGCACATTTATCAAGCGCCTGGTCTATTACGCGACACTCATTTTTTTCCTGCTGCTAGCGGTCCGAATCCTCGGGATAGGCGCTCTCACCGAATGGCTGGACGTCATTCTGGCATACATACCCCAGTTACTGCTGGGCAGCATTATCATCCTCGTGGGCTACCTGCTGGGTATGATGACCCACGGTTTTATCGGCAATGTAACCGACGGTGCCCTGCTGCCGCGCCTGGCGCAGACGATTGTTGTCGTGACAGCTGTCATGACAGGCCTTGCCCAGATGTCGATCGATGTTTCTTTCGTGGAAAACGTCATCATTGTGGTAATTACGGTCACACTCAGCGGGATGTCACTGGCGTTTGCGCTTGGTTCCCGTGAGCTTGTGGCAAACATGGTGTCCCGCCGGGCACTAAGCAGGTATCGTGTTGGTGACGTGATCAGGATTGGCGACACCCAGGGTACAATCATAGAATTTACCCGCACCGGGATAGCACTGGAATCCGCAGAAGGTGTGGTCACCATTCCTGCGCTACGTTTTTTGACCGGCGAAGTGCTGTTGATCCGGCCATGACTGAACCAGACCCACTACTGCTCAATTTTGCTGCCAATCACCCCGACGAGATTGGCAGACTCCTGGCAGATCAAGACACCGCGGGTGTCATTGATCTGCTTGAAGCGTTACCGGATACGATTGCAAGTGCCATTGCGGCACATCTCAGAAGTGGGCAATTGTCTGCTGTGCTGACCAGGCTGTCGCCCCACAAACTTGGACGACTGCTGCTTGGTGCTAGATACGCAGACTTGATGGCAATTCTTGCCCACATGCCCACTGATCGCTACGACAATATCCTCGCTGCCGCCGCCGATGATGACCGGCAGCAGTTGGCACATTTGGTCAGCACCACTCAGCACTCACTTTCGACAATTGCGACCACAGGCTTCATCAGGGTCAAGACAGACCGAACCTGCAGCGAGCTACGCACTGAACTTGAAGCAGAAACCGGTGAATCAGACAAACCAATCTTTGCCGTTGATACCGATGGACGGTTCCGGGGAATGGTGTCGCCACTGTCGGTTATGGCGGAGAAGAACGCTGCGCTGCCTATCCATTTGGTCATGAAGCCAATCGAACCACTCTCGGGCCAGATGCCAATTGCAGCTGCAGCAACAGCAGGGCAGTGGCTACACTATCTGGCACTGCCCGTGGTAGATGCACACAGTCATATCATGGGCGCAGTTACGCTGGAGAGTGTTCGGGCTAACAAGGATACCGTTAGCGCGAACTCAAGCCTGGAAGACGTACTGGCAGAGGTTGCCAGCGCGTACCTCGATACCTGTGCAAACCTGATGGAAACGGCGGTTTCAAGAGACGACGGATGAGCATCACAGAAACCCTGAACGCGCACTACCTCGAGCACCACCCTGCTGAGGCCGCCAGATTTATTGAGCTTTCACCCGGGGCAATCCCGAAGTTGGCGGGTCTGCCCGCGACCAGCCTGGTAGAACTTTTCGATCGCCTGGACCCTTCAAGGCTACGGCAGATATTCCTGTCTTTGCCGTTGGAACAACAGTCGGACGTGTTATCCGAAGCGACAATCCGGTGTGCACTCACCATTCTGCGTTGCCTCGAAGAAGAAGAGCGAACCGCCGTCATCGAACAACTGCCAGCGTTGGTTCGAGATGAACTGAACAGCCTGTTGGCCTTTCCCCAGGATACGGCCGGGTTTTATATGGATCGACCAGTCGCCCACTTTCGGGTTCGTATGACAGTCGGCGACGCTCTTGACGCGCTGCGCGAGTCTAACCAGATAGGCGTGCGTGCCCTCTATCTGGTGGATGACGAGGGACACCTGGCTGGCCGGGTCGACATCCAGGATATGGCACTGTCCAGCAACGATGCACCGCTCGCAACCCTGGTAAAGGCAGTTGCGGGCATCGCCAATCTCACATCACCACGGGACGAACTCGTCGATATCTTTGACCAGTACCGGGCCGATTCCATACCGATTGTTGATCCGGAAGCAAAGCTCATCGGGGTGGTTAGATACGCTTCACTGTTCCAGGCAGCGGAAGATGAAGCGACTGTCGACATCCAGACAATGGTGGGCGCCAGTGCAGACGAGCGTGCACTTTCATCCGCCCTGTTTGCGGTCAAGAAGCGATTGCCCTGGTTGCACATCAACCTGTTGACAGCGTTCCTTGCCGCCGCTGTCGTTGGGCTGTTCGAGTCGACTATCGCCCAGTTCACGGCACTTGCCATACTCTTGCCCGTCGTTGCGGGCCAATCCGGTAATGCCGGTTCGCAAGCCCTTGCCGTCACCATGCGCGGGCTTGCTCTAAAGGAAGTAAGCATCCTGCACTGGAAACGCGTACTGGCCAAGGAAGTCAGAATTGGGATTGTCGACGGTATCGCCCTGGCCTTTACCTGCGGTCTGGGAGTCCTTATCTGGAGCCAATCGTTTGGCCTTGCGCTGGTCATTGGCATTGCCATGATTACTTCCATGATTTCTGCGGGTATTGCTGGTGCACTGGTGCCCATGATTCTGGTCAGGGTTGGCCAGGACCCTGCAACCGCTTCCTCCATCATCCTGACGACAGTTACCGACGTGGCAGGCTTTATGTCGTTTCTGGGCACCGCTACCCTGCTGTCATTCCTGCTCTAGCATTGATTGAGAATTGATAGAGAATTGTTCAAACCCAAAGCTCAAGGGATCGTCATGCATCGCCACAGCTACCCTGCATTGATGCAATCCATTGACCAATTAGCGCCGCTCCCTCGGTATGAACAAGTGATCGCCCAATTTCCGGCATCATTGCCGCCGGATCCCTGCTTTGCAGACGAAAGTGCATAATCGATTTGTCGGGACTGCCCGGCCAGATTGAAACCAGTCGACCACCCGAGCCACCACCGGTTGCAATCGGTGGTTTACACACACCAAGGCGCCTCGAATCCGTTTCAGCCATGTGCAGGAAGAGCCCTGATGTATCCGCTGGCCCCACCGGGTTATGGCAATGCCCGCAATTTATATCAAGATAACTCCTGGCCTGGAATTCCAGGGTCTGATCTGCCGAGGCAGGCCACGCAGCAGCCACCGGTCGTGCGGATGCCGCTGGCAATTCCCGCAGCATGCCTCGTTTTTCCCACGTCTCAAGCTGCGGCGCGGGCCCATCTGCATAGTGCTCAAAGATCTTGTTCAGGTGCCGCGCCCTGGGCCCAATCGGCATCAACGCAGCAGTAGTGTGATTAAACGCATGACAGGAAGCACATTCGTTTTTGGTTGGCACCACGTAGCTAAAATCTTCCTGTTTTTCGGCGACTTGCAACGAAACCCTTTTGATATCACCAGCAATGGCAAGTCGAGCGCTGGTTTCCCCGGCATCCCACACATAGGGCAGCGCTTCCCAGCCATCAGCACGCTTGACCAGCACCCGCGTTTCAACGAGTCGCACCTTGTCGAGATTGAGTGCGTTACCCGACCCTATCTCATCGCCCATTGTCACGGTCAATTGACCATTCACCTCGGGGTAATAGAAGGTTTTGGTGAGTACAGTCCCAACAGGAAAGCTGAGACTGTCATCCGCCTGGTAGTTTGCTGCGGTTCCTGCTGGCATCCACACCGTTCGGAGTTTGTGCGCATAGTCACTAAACAGCGGCGTGTTCAGGTCATAGGGCAGCGCGTCTTCGCGGAGCACCAACTGGTTGTCTTGCCGAAACAGAATATGCCATTCGGCCAGGGTAGCTGGTGTCCCGTTCAGGGGCACCGGCGGCCTGGCACTGCAGGCGCTGAGCATGAAAACAAAAAAACCAGCGAGCAACAGCCTGAAACTGGCCCATGTGCTATTTTGCAAGCGCGAGCTCCACTGCCGGCAGTTTTTCATGGGTACACTGATGCGCTGCGGCCACCAAACGCGGCTGGGAGTATCCGTTAGAGGCATCAACGTTGATTATCTCGATATCACCGTTGTTGATGCAGAGCATCAGCGCAGCCGGTAGTTTGCCAGCCACCATTTTTGCCGGGTCCACGTATCCATCCCAGACGACATCAGGCAGGCTGCCCTCCTCACCAAACATGGCCACCCTGAGTTGCTCAAGATCTTCACGCGCGGCACGTGCGCCACCGCTGCCAAATTCATTGTCGTAAATAAAAATCGACTCTGGATAAGCATCAAACCCGTCGGCCTGTCTGCGATCCTGCAGGGAACTTGCGAAAAAACTGCTGACCAGCACGTTGGCCGTACGATTGTCCAGGATGCGATTGTTAAAAATCTCAACCTTGTCGTTAGAGTTAATCAAAATACCCGTACCCGTTGGTACGCCGGCTACCGCTGTGCCCGGTAGCGCAAAGTTGTCCGTATTGTTACTGCTGATCTCGTTATTGAAGACGCGAGTGCTATGGCCTTCTTGCGGCAGGTCGGGCATGTTGAACACCAGAATACCGCCCGTGTTGTTGACAGCCATATTCTCGTAGACGTCTGCGCCAATCGAATTTTCAATTTCAATGCCGGCAACATTAAATTCAGCACGGTTTCGGCGCACCACAATATTGCGCGACTGCCCGACATAGATACCCGCATCAGAGGCGGCTATCGCCACAGAGTCCTCGATCAGCGTATTTTCTGTCTGCACAGGGTAGATACCATAAGCGCCGTTGTTAACATTCGGCCCACCCGTCCATTCCGTCCGTACGCGACGAACAACAATGTTCCTACCCTCATTAATCTTGAGCGCATCACCCCGGGGATCTTCTATGGCAAGATCTTCAATCGTAAAATTGCTGGCATTCACCAGAATGCCTTCAGCACCCGCGACTTGTTCTTTAAACGACAGCACCGTCAGGTCCATACCCGCACCGCGCACCGTTACGTTGTCAGTATTCAGTGTCAGGCTACGCGACATTTCAATCGTACCGGCCGGAATTTCGATCACCTCACCCGGTTTTGCAGTAATAAATCGCTCAATCAGGGCGGTCGCCGGATCAATCGTGACAGCCTGTTCCACTGGCGCGCCAGTCTCGCTACCGCACCCGCCAAGCATCAGAGACAAACAGAAAGCGAACGTTCTGGTAAGGTTGGACATATTTCTCCCCCGATTTTTTGCTGACTAATCTAACAGTTACAGGACAGTGGGCAAAGTCTGGCCGCGCGGTTACTATTGATCCCAACAAAGCCCATGCAACACTCATCAAACCCAAAAAATCGCAGGTGATTCCACATGACCAACTTTGGTGTGCAGATATTCCCCACGGATCAGACCATCGGACCGGTTGAGCTCGCAAAAGCTGTTGAGGCGAGAGGGCTCGATTCTCTGTTCTTTCCCGAGCACACGCATATCCCCGTATCACGCAAGACGCCGTTTCCAGGTGGTACCGATTTGCCCGATTGGTACTGGCGCAGCCATGACCCTTTTGTTGCCCTCACCGCGGCAGCAGCAGTAACAGAACGTATCAAGGTTGGTACGGGTATCTGT